>CAJYHD010000683.1 GCA_913773715.1 uncultured Sphingobium sp. | reverse complement strand
CCCCCTTGTGGGAAAGGATCGGCGCGAACGATCTCGTCATCCTGTTGAGCGACTGTTTCGATGAAGCCGCCATTGCGCTCGCCGAAAAGCTGGCAGCGGCAGGGCGCGAGACGCTGGTCATAGAGATGCTGACCGTTGCAGAACGCGACTTTCCTTTCGATGAAGGGTACCGCTTTCGCGACCCCGAGACAGGTGAGGAACTGCTGGCGGACGGCCGCGCGCTACGCTCCGAGTTTCTCGAAAGGTTCGCACAGGCCCGCGCCGATCTCCACGCCCGGCTTGACGTGATCGGCATACGCCACGCGCTGCATGTGCTGGACGAACCGATAGACATGCCGCTGCGTCGCTTGTTCGCTCCGCCGGGGAACTGAGATGACCCCCGGCCTGCTCTTTCCCCTGGCGCTGGGTGCGCTGGCGGCGGTCATCCTGCCGCTCATCATCCACATCGCGCGCAAGAGCGAGCAACGCCCGACCGATTTCGCCGCGCTCCGCTGGCTACGGCAAAAGCCCCGGCCCAGATCGCGCCTGCGCTTCGACGAATGGCCTCTCCTGCTGACGCGCATTCTGATCGTCGCTATGGTTGCGCTGTTTCTCGCAGCCCCCGTTCTTTTCGGCACGCAGAGTAAACGCCCTTACATTGCAATCGTCCCCGGCGCGGACCCGAACGGCATCACGCTGAAAGACGCCCATTGGATCGCCCCCGGCTTCCCACGCGCAACTGACACCCCGCCAACAGGCGAGCAGCCGACCGCCAGCCTCTTCCGTCAATTGGATGCAGAACTCCCGGAAGGCACGCCGCTGACGATCGTCGTGCCGCAGGCGATGTCCGGCGCCGACGCTGACCGCCTTCACCTTTCCCGCAAGGTGACATGGCGCATCGTCAGCGGTGCAGCAGCTTATTCAGCCCCTTCATCAACGCGCCCCCCAGTCCTCGTCATTCGTCACGACGCTCGTCACCCATCGGAGCTTCGCTACCTCAGCGCGGTCGCCAGCGGATGGCAGGACGGTCCTAACGATGTCGGCGATCTCGGCGCACCTCTCTCAAACACGGAAGTAACGCTTGCCTATCTGAGCGGTGGCACCATCCCTGCCACTGTGCTGGATCATATCCGGGCGGGCGGCACCACATTGCTCCCCCATGACGCGCTGCTCCCTAAAGAAGCGGCGCCAATCCCCGTCTGGCGCGATGACGACAGTGCCCCCGTTGCGGAAGCGGTCGTCATCGGGCGCGGCCGACTGATCCGCTTCACCCGCCCCCTCACCCCCGCAGCCTTGCCCGCTTTGCTCGACGCCAACTTCCCGGCCGAAGTCCGCGCTTTGGTTCAGACCCCGCCTGCCGCACCGACGCGTGTCATGGCGCAGGACTATGCGCCCGACACCGCCGCACGCGCGTTCGATCCGCCGCCGACCGACCTCCGCCCCTGGCTTGCCCTGTGCATCACGCTGATCTTCGCCATGGAACGCATCCTGGCAACGCGCCGCAGCAGGGGCGTCGCGCCATGATGGACGCCGCGCCATGGCTGGTCCCGGCCCGTCGCCGCAGCATCGCGATCGTCACAGCGATCGGGCTTCCGATCACGCTCGCACTCGCCGCGCTCGCGGGCCGACAAAGCACTCCGGCGGGCGTGGCGGTCCTACTCCTCGGTTTGCTCGCAGTTGTTTCCGGCGCGGTCTGGAAATCGAACCGCTATGATGGTCGATGGCTCGCCCATGCGCTCGATGCGACCCGCCCCGATCTCGAAGACAGCACTGCACTCCTTTTCGCTGAAGCCTCGACACTCGGCCCCCTCGAACGCCTCCAACAGGCCCGCCTTGCCGCCCGCATCGACGATCAAAGCCCGATAGCCCTTGTTCCGCTATGGCCGATCAGGCTGATCGCTGTCGTTGCAGCTTTCTCGGTACTCGTCCTGCTCGCCGCAGTCTTCTGGCCGCATGACAGCAACTCCCCTCCCACGCTCTCGCCGAGCATGGAGGGCATCAGTACGGTCTCCGGCGTGCCGCGCCTGACCGCGCAGAATTTACGGATCATCCCGCCACCCTATACCGGCCTGCCGATGCGCGATTCCGCATCCCTCGATGCGCGCGTTCCCGCCGGATCGCGTATCGAATGGACCCTGCGTTTCGAGCCGCAGCCCGCTGCGCCCCGACTTGCCCGATTGAGCAACAAGTCAATCGCGCTCCGTCGCGACGGCGAGCTTTGGACCGCCAGCACCATTGCCGACCAGTCCTTCCTGTACCGCGTCGATCCTGCTGCCGGCAAAAGCTCTCCCCCGCCGCTACACCGGATCGACGCGACGCCCGACGCCCCGCCTCAGGTGAAGGCGATCAGCCCCAAAGACAGTCTCACCATGGTGTCTCCGGGGCAAAGACGCTGGACGCCCGTCTTCTCAGCCACTGACGATTATGGCGTCGCAGCCAATGCCCGCCTGCGCATTACGCTGGCTATCGGCGAAGGCGAGAATGTCACCTTCAGCGAGCGTGAAATAGCCGTCACCGGCACAGGCCCGCAGCGCGACCGCCGCTTTGCACCACAGCTCGACTTCACCCGCCTCGGCTTTTCCGCAGGCGGCGACATGGTCGTCCAGCTCATCGTCCATGACAATCGCACACCAGCCTCCCAGGAAGTGCGCGGCCCCAGCCTGATCCTGCGCTGGCCGGGCGCCAGACCGCCCGAAAACAGTGGCCTTACCGGCATGGTCAACACCACCCTTCCCGCCTATTTCCGCAGCCAACGACAGATCATCATCGACGCCGAGGCGCTTCTGAAGCAGAGGCGCACCCTCACAGTCGATCGCTTCCTGTCCCGCTCCGCCGCAATTGGGGGGGACCAGCAAATACTGCGCATTCGCTACAGCCAGTTTCTGGGCGGCGAGCACGAGGGGGAACCCGAACTGCCGACCGCAGATGCCGATGGACACAGCACCGACGACGGCCATGGTCATGGCGGGCCACCCAAGCCGACATCGTCGGTCTTCGGCGAGAAGGAAGATGTTCTCGCTGAATTCGGCCATCCGCATGACGAATCGCCTGCATCCAGCCTCGCACCTGAAACACGTGCGATCCTGAAGAAAGCGGTCGATGAGATGTGGCAGTCGGAACGCGAGTTGAAGACCGGGCACCCTGACCGCGCCCTGCCCTACGCCAACCGCGCGCTGCGCTTCATCAAGGAGGTGCAGCAAGCCACCCGCATCTTCCTCTCACGCGTTGGACCGGAATTGCCGCCGATCGATCCCAGCCGCCGCATGACGGGCAAGCGCGACGGCATCGCCAGCCGCGATCTTTCTCTCGATGCGCTTGCGGTTCAGGATGGTCCTGCCGCCGCCGTCTGGTCTCTTCTTGGCGATCCTGCGCGACCTGTAGATGATCGCGCCCTCGTGACGCTCGAAGGCTGGTCGCGCGCCAATGCCGATCGTCTGCCTGATGCTCTGGCGCTGGGCGGTGCGATCGATGTGTTGCGCCGAGACGCCAATTGCCAGCCCTGCAAGGCCCGTCTGCGCGCACTACTCTGGGCGGCGATGGAGCGCCCTGCGGCACAGCCGGCCCGTCGTGCTCCCGCCGATCCATCCGGCCTGCACTATCTTCGCGCCATGGGATCGCCGCGATGACGTTGCCCGCCATCCTGACCGCCGCCTTGCTGGGGTTGGCGACGATCGCAGCGATCGTGCGGCTTGTCCTCTGGCATCGGTCGGCAGGCCCGGTGACTGGCGCTCGATGGCGGTTCGCGACATTGCTCATCCTGCAACCTCTGGCCGCGCTGACACTCTATCTGGCACTTTTTCCGCCGCCCACCGTCCAGCCAGCGGGAACGCTGCGCATCGCAACGGCAGGCACATCGGCGCGCGCATCGCTCAGCGTAGGACCTCCGCTCGTCGCCCTCCCCGAAGCCGGACGCATCAGCGGCGCGATTGCAATGCCGGATTTTGCGACAGCGCTGCGCCGCTACCCCGGCACAAGAAATATCATCATCCTTGGCTCCGGCCTGACGCCGCGTGATGTGGATGCGGCCCGATCCGTGGCGCTGTCGTTTACGCCGCCAAGTCCGGTGAGCGGGATCGTCGC
>CAJYHD010000682.1 GCA_913773715.1 uncultured Sphingobium sp. | reverse complement strand
GCGTTCGTGCCGGCCCGCGACGAGCCATAGGCGTAGTTGCCGTTCAGCACCGGATGAACCGAGCCAATGGTGGATATCGTGATGAGCCGCCCACCGCGACCATGGCCGCACATGACGCGCGCGGCTTCGCGCATCAACAGGAATGCGCCCCTCACATTGGTCGCATGCACGCGATCCCATTCGTCCAGTTCGAGCCGATCGATGGGCCAAGACCCCGTTCTGATCGATCCGTTCACCAAGATGTCGAGCTCGCCGAGCGGCGAAAACATGGCTTCGACCGCCTCTTGGTCGAGAGCAGGTTCGGCAGCATGAACGACCTGCACACCCGCGTCGCGGAATAGCGTGGCGATCGCGTGCGGGATCAGGCCACTGCCGGTGACCAGTGCACGCTTCCCTTGAAGAGAAAACAGCTCGGTAACGTGGGAAGACAAGTGCCCCTCCTGTTGACGCCGAGCTTGCCGGGCCCGGATCCGGTGTCCGGCTCGTTTGCTCGATCTAAGACACGTGTCTTAAGTGGGCCGTCCTTGACACGCAAGCGGCTTCGGTCGAGCGCGTAGGACCGCCGGGGGACAAGCTTGATGAACGAAACCGACGCACGCGCAGACGCCAGGGGGCGAGGCGATACGTCCGTGGCACTGATCGAAGCGGCGGAGCGCCTGTTTGGCCAGCAAGGCATCGAGAATGTGTCATTGCGGCAGGTGCGCATCGAGGCCGGTGCTGCAAACAATTCGGCAATCGCTTACCACTTCAAGGATCGAGAAGATCTCGTGCGCGCGATCTGGGCGTATCGATTGCCGGTGCTGGACGTTGCTCGGCGCGCCATGATTGACGACTTGGTCAGCCGTCACGAAGCTACGGTGGCTGCGGCGGTCCTGCGGACGATCGTCATTCCGAACTACGAGTTACGGGACTCGACCGGCGTTCATCGCTACGCGGCGTTCGTTCGCAACGCCATGCGATGGCGGCAAGGGGCGCTGATCCGTAACGCGCGATTGGCAGAGACCCCGGCCAGCGTGGAGGCATTGTCGCTATACCTCGCGCTCAGGCCAGATCTTCCGTCGGCGTTGCTATTGTACCGCCTGCGTCATGCATCCGGTCTTTTCTACGATATGGTCGTCGAACGGGACGCCGCCATCGCAGCGGGCGACGACGTGATGGGGGAAGATGCGTTTCTGGCCGAAGCGATCGGCATGATGGAGGGGGCTTGCTTGGGCAGACGGGATTTTATTGCCGGGTAGAATGGTCCTCGCTTAGCCCTTTCGACGTCTCGTGCAGATGCGCCCGGCGCCTCACCGGCGCTAGTGCCCCAAGACTTGGGCGTGGGTATCACAAGCGTGATACGGCACGGGTCCAGACCCGATGCAGGAGGTTGGCACGCGGGTCATCGCGTTTGTGAAATGTGCAACGGCACCGATCCGTCGTCGCCTGCCGGGTAGCCGGTGGGTCGCCGCTCCCGGCGATAGCGCGCTGGCGTGGTCTTGTAGACCTCGCGAAAGGCATGGGTGAATTTCGCCTGATCGTAGAAGCAGTAGAGCGTCGCGATGTCCGCGATCGGCATGTCCGAAGCTTCCAGAACCGCTCGCGCGCGGGCCAGTCGCCTGGAGCGCAGATACCGGCTGGGCGAGGTGCCGAATGTGTTCTCGAAATAGAGAAACAGCGCGCGGATGGAGACATCGAGTGCGGCGGCCATCGCGATCGTCGATACCGGCTCGGTCAGCTTCGATTCGATGAACGCCTCGACCTTGGCGCGGTTGAGTTGGTAGCGCCCCTGCTCCCCGCTCGGCGCGCCCGAAAGCGCGGCGAGGCGCCGGCAAACCGCGAACGCCACATGATCCGCATAGATCGGGTCGCGCGCCGTCGCGAACGCGGGCGTGAGCGCATCGAGGCATGCCAGCAAGCGTTCGTCGGCCTGTTCGGCAATCAGGATGTCCGCCATGATGCCTGCCGAATGGGTGTCGATCGCCTGCGACAGAAAGTGTTTGTCGATCGCGAGAAACTGCGCCGTCCAGCGCCCTTTGACCGCCGAACCGCCCCATTCCACGTCATAACCCGAGGCGTGGATCTCGCGGGGGCGTATCCGGGTGGAGCGATAGGCGCCTTCGCCCAGGATCGCATGCCCCACGACGAGAAACGAGGGCGCCGGCGCGACGAAGGTCGGCCCGTCCCAAAAGTCCGCCTGAAGCGCGACCACCGACTCGCTCCAGCGAAACACGTCATGCACGCGGCCTGATCGTGTCGCGGCGGCCAGCCAGGAATCGAGGGGCGACGCTGTGGTCATGGTCCTTTCCTCTCACCCCCCTTGTCGTGGATCGCATATGCTCGTCCAACGCCCGGGATCTGCGTGCGTCATGGTCCCGTTTGCTTGGAGGCGTGCGCGATCATGCGCCAAATCGCGCCCGATACAAGGCTCCTCCCACGCCGCCGGTCGCCCCTGCATTTTTGGACAAACGCCATCGCAAAGGGGCAAGATACCGTCCGCATCCTGCCGCAAGGTCGATCGGTGGCGGCCGCAAAGAGCCGCATCGTGGGGAAGGATGGCATGAAACACTGGATCATCGGCATTTCGATGAGCGCGCTCGGCGTGGCGCTGCTGGCCGCGCCGGTCGTGGCCCAAACGGCGCAACAGGCGCAACCGGAAGAGAAGCCCGACAGCCCGGCTGCGGATAGCGGCATCACCGACATCGTCGTCACGGCGCGCAAGAGCGACGAGCGACTCCAGACGGTGCCGATCACCATCAACGCGATCTCCGGCGACGATCTGGAGAAGAAGCGGATTCAGACGGTCACCGACATCCAGTTCTACGCCCCCGGCGTGGTGATCAATCCCGAAGCACAGGGCGGCGCCCCCGATTTCTCCATTCGCGGCGCGCGGCAGAACGGCATCGTCAGCTCGCAGGGCGGTGTGGCCACCTATCTCGGCTACGTTCCGATCCCGTCCACCTATTCGGTCGCCTATGCCGCCTATGACCTTCAGAACGTACAGGTTCTCAAAGGACCGCAAGGCACGTTGTTCGGAAAGAACACCACCGGCGGCGCGGTCATCTTCCTGCCCAATGACCCCACGGACGTGTTCGCGGGCAGCATCAAGGCGGGCTACGGCAACTATCATCGCAGCGAGGTGGAAGGATTCCTGAACGTGCCGGTGACGGACCGGCTCGCGCTGCGGGTTTCCGGCAATTGGGTCGATCGTGATGGCTTCACCAGGAACCTGGCCGGGCCGGACCTCGATGCCGAACGCCATTGGTCGGTACGCGGAATCGTCCGCTGGTCGCCCATCGACGCGATCACCAATACGACGATGGTCGACTATGTCAAAGTCTACCAGACGCCGAACACCGGCAAGCTGGTCGCGTTCGGCGGTGGTTGCTATCTCTATTCGAATTGCGCGGCGCTGGGCGCACGGGAATTGGCGCTCGGTCCGCGCGAAACCTACATGCCCGCAAATCTATACCAGAACGCCAGGAACCTGGGCGTCACCAACACGACGACGATCGATCTCGGCGGCACCACGCTCCGCAACGTCTTCGGTTATCGGCATGACCGGTTCGATGACAATACGAACTATGCCGGGATGCCCCTCCCGCTGCTCGATATCGCGAATTCGAATCGCACCAACCAATACACGAACGAATTGACGCTGCAGGGCAGCCGCCTGTTTGACAGGATCGATTACACCGTCGGGCTCTTTTATTCGCAGAACAACTTCTTCCAGGGCAGCCACATCGACGTTCTCGCGCTGACCCCGACGGGCGGCCTGCCGCCCTATCTGCGCATCAGCCCGAGCAACATCCGGAACAGCTTCCGCACTCGTGAGGAAGCGGTATTCGGGCAAGCCAATTACCATTTCACCGATCGCCTGACCCTCACCGCGGGCGCCCGCTACTCCTCCTCCAGGCTACGCGTGACCGGGCAGACCTATAGCGGCACCGTTTCACCGACGGACAACAGTCCTGCGTGCGCAAATGCGCTGTTCTACAACCCCGCCACCCAGACGTTCGACCCCGCGACATGCACGTTGCGCGGCGCCACCCAATCGAAGCTCTTCACCTACAATGCCGCGCTCAGTTTCCAGATCACGCCCGCCGCACTGGTCTTCGCCAACGCGGGGCGGGGCGCACAGGCGGGCGGCATCAACCTGCGTGTGATCGAGCCGGCCTATCAGGTCTACAAGCCGGAACGGGTGGACAATTACGAGGCGGGCGCGAAGGTCGACTGGCAGCTTTTCGGACGCCCGATCCGGACCAATGTCACGCTGTTCTACGCCAAGTACAGGGATCAGCAGCGCGTGGAAAACGGGACCTATATCGTCCCGCAGGGGCAGACCTTCATCGCTACGTTCAACGCGGCCTCCTCGACCAATTACGGCGCCGAGGCGGAGATCACCTACCGTCCCACGACACGCGTCGAGCTGTCCGGATTCTACTCCTATATCCACGCGCGCTACGATCGCTTCCAGTCGCCCCGGCTCAACGCGGTCGGTTTCCAGACGGGCGACGATCTTTCCGGCCTGGCGATCGCAGCGACGCCGGCACATACCGCGAATATCACCGGAAGCTACACCGCACCGCTCGATCGGGGATCGGTACGCTTCTCGGCGACGGGCTATTATCGGTCGGGGGCGTATGTTCAGGACATCCTCCAGAACAACAATACCTACATCCCGCAATATGCGCTGCTCAATGCGCGGATCGATCTGAGCGGCGTTCTCCCGGTCAACATCGGCTTCTGGATGAATAACGCCTCGAACAAGCAGTATAAGCTGCTTGGTCAGGACAATCTGAAATCGACGGGATTCGCTACCTATGTCTATGGTGCACCGCGAACTTTCGGCGCCGACGTCTCCTTCAAGTTTTAAGCACGGACCGGACGATTTCCGGAATGTCGGAGGAGATAGGGATAAGATGACGGCGCAACTTGGCAATATCGTGCTCGTACACGGCGCCTATCACGGCGGCTGGTGCTGGCGGCGCGTGGCGGACCGGCTGCAATGGCGCGGCCATCGCGTCTTCACGCCGACGCTGACTGGCCTGGCCGATCGCGCGCACCTGCTGCGTCCGGACGTCACGCTTTCCACACATGTCCAGGACGTGGTGAACCTCTTTCTGTGGGAGGATCTGGAGGACGTGGTGCTGTGCGGGCATTCCTATGGCGGCATGGTGATCACCGGCGTTGCCGAGCAACTGGCGCAGCGCATCCGCGCCATCGTCTATCTGGATGCGCTGAAACCCGAAGCGGGCCGGTGTTTGCTCGACTATGCCGACCCGGCGGCGCGGCCCCATTTGGAGGCGGCGATACGAGCCGGGCCGTTGCGCCCGCTGCCCGCCACCGCCTTCAACGTCAACGAAGCGGATCTGGCGTGGGTCGATGCGAAGATGACGCCGCATCCGCCGTTGACCTTCACCGAGAGTTTGCCGTCCGTTCAGGGACGCGAGTCCATCGCCCGGAAGATTTACATTTATGCATCGGGCTACGATTCGCATCTGTTCCGGACATTCGCCGAAGAAGCGGCGCGTGACCCCTCGTGGCGTTGCCTCGGCATGTATGGCGGACACGATCTGATGATCGACTCTCCCGACGACGTCGCCGCGATCCTGGACAGCGCAGCGTCGGATTCGGTGCAGCAGTGAAGGATCATGCCGTCCTTGCCGTCGGACGAGCCTGCGCAGATCGACCGTATGGCGGCTGACCTCGAGATCAGTTTTCGGGAATGGGGTGACTATTCGATTTCGATGCCGGAGCGACATCCGAAATGGTCGCGAATGGACGTACGTGCGAGCCCTGTTGGCGTGAAAGGCTATTTTCGAGGCGCGTAAAAGGCCTTGGCCTGGATGGCCGAGCTGTTGCCGGCGCCCTCGCGTCGTCCTTATGCCGTGGTCGCGCCGTCTGGTTCGATCCCCGACACGACCCATGCGAGCGCGTCGCCATAGGACGTGGCGAAGCGGGTGAAGGGCTGGTTGAAGATGCGGCGGACTTGCAGGCGGACCAGCGTGGTGCCGGTGACGATGGCGAGGGCGCGCGC
>CAJYHD010000681.1 GCA_913773715.1 uncultured Sphingobium sp. | reverse complement strand
ACAACCCACGGCCTCCGGCAAACCCGGGGCGGTTCACGGTTATGAATCGGATCTTTGCTCGCCGTGTTCAACCAGCCTTTGACTATATGGGCCTATCTGCCGACTATCCACGCCTCGATTGGTATCGGTTTCTTCGTGAGCAAGGCGTCGATCTTCCGGGGGTTGTATCCACATTCTGTACCATGACAGCGAACGCATGGTTGATTTTCCTACGCGTGATGTGGTCTTCGCGGTTGAGCGACCCAGCGCCGTGGAGCAGAATGACGCAGCCTATACACTGATCTTCGGCGATGGAGATCGCCTGGCCCTCGCACGAACCGGCGAGGCCGACCCACGGCACTCCTGAAAGGGAGAGGTGAAAAGTAGATTCAGCCAGATGGTCCCCAGGCATCTTGCCTGGCACATGACATATTGGTCATTTAATGCGGCCACGACAGGGCCGTCCGGTTGCATTTAATGTGGAAGTCCGGCCGTTCCTTCTCTATAGATAAATGCCCCGGTGGATGCGAGCGAGAGGCGGCATAAGTGACTCTTGTGATTACCAGTTGTACCACTCGAAAGCGTAAACCGATCGCCGCCGGCCTCAATATGGCGTCGATTGCCGACGGCGCCTTGCCCGCCGTAGCACTGGCCTGGAGTGCGCGGCTCGGACAGTCTAAAGAGCGTCACCCGGCCAGCGACATCTATGGCGGCCGCGGCTTTCAGGAAGCTGCGGGTGTCGCCAAGGCGCTCGATGCACGTCTCTTGATCGTATCGGCAGGGCTGGGGCTGATAGCTGCCGACACTACGATCCCTGCCTATGGCTGTACCGTCCTCGTTGATGCCGCGGACAGCGTTCGCGCGCGGATACAGAGTGGCTTCAGTCTCGCGGCCTGGTGGGGCGAGCTGCGCGAAAGGTCGCCATTCGCGCAACCGCTTGCCAAGCCTGTAGAGGGATCAAATGGGCTCATTCTCTTCGCCTTGTCGGACGCCTATCTGGAGATGCTCTCCCCAGAGATCGCGGCATTGCCCGCAGATGCGCTTGCCCGAGTGCGGATCTTCACACGAGCGCCGAAAAGCCGCATCGCGCCGGATCTTTTGCCGCTGGTGATGCCCTATGATGACCGTCTCGACGGACCTGATAGCAGCATCCGGGGCACGCGCAGCGATTTCGCCTCGCGCGCGCTTGCCCATTTCACTGGATTGCAGCTGGCTGGTTCGGCGACTGACGACGCGGCTTTGGTAGCCGCTGCGATCCACAAATGGCGGATGCCGATTAAGGTCAAGCGCGTCCGTCATGATGACGCGGCGCTTCTGGCTCTAATGCATGATCACTGGGACGCGGCCAAGGGCAGCTCGTCGCGGCTGCTGCGGGTCTTCCGCGACGATATCGGCGTAGCCTGCGAGCAATCGCGCTTTGCCGCGCTAGCGCGGCAGGTGCGGGAGGAACGGTCATGACATCCCGCGAGATTCTCAAGATTCGGGCAGTAAGGGCCGAGCAGGGTGAAGGGACGGGGGTCTTCGCGTTCTTTCTCCACGGCGCCGACATCAATAGGATTGCCGACATCAGCCGCATCCGCCGCGACGACACTGAGCTAAAGGGCTTTCAGCGCCGCGAGATCCGCGACCATGTGAAAGACATCACTGCTTTTCTCGACAGCGGCCCGGTGCTCTTTCCCAATGCCATAATCCTCGCACTCTCCCCTGAGATCGAGTTCTCGCGGTCGCGCGGGCGCTCACCCGACAGCGCGTCGGAAATCGGCGAGACGGGGACTCTGTCGATACCGGTTTATCCCGAAGGTCGCCGTGCCGCCTGGATCGTCGACGGACAGCAGCGCTCCATGGCGCTAAGCGCCGCCAAGAACTCGACCATCGCGGTGCCCGTGATAGGCTTCGTCTCGGACGCCCTCGCTATCCAGCGCGAGCAGTTCATCCTCGTGAACAAGGTGAAGCCGCTCCCGACCGCGCTCATCAACGAACTCCTGCCCGAGGTCAGCGTTCTTCTGCCTCGCGATCTTGCGGCTAAGCAGGTGCCGAGCGCTCTCGTTGAAGCGCTCAATACCGACCCCAAATCGCCCTTTCATGGAATGATCAAGCGTGAGTCTGACCGGTCAGGGATCGTCACCGATACAGCGCTCATTGAAACGATGAAGGCGAGCCTTAAGACCGCTGCTGGGGCGCTTGGACAGTTCCGCCAGAACGGGGCGGGCAGCGATACTGCAGCGATGTACGACGCGCTGCTGCTCTATTGGTCGGCGGTGCGCGACACGTTTCCCGAAGCCTGGGGACGTCCTTCAACCGAGAGCCGCCTGATGCACTCCGCCGGAATTCGCGCGATGGGCGCGTTGATGGACACGCTGATGCTGCGCGCCGATGCCGCCACTGACAAGCCGGCCGCGATCCGCGAGATGCTTGGCAGACTCGCGCCGCATTGCTGCTGGACCGACGGTAGATGGGAGGGGCTAGGGTTCGAGTGGAACGCCATCCAGTCGACCGCGCAGCATATTGCCAAGCTGACCGATCATCTCTTCCATCTCGAGCGCGACTTGGCGCGCACCGCGCCATGAAGTTCATCTTCGCCGACAGCCTCGATTATGTGGATCCCGCCTTCGACTTCATCGCTGATCGGAGTCCTGCCGAGCGCCAGCCCTATTGGGACGACGCGTATCCGCACGAAATCCTTGACTACGCACCCTATGACGGGGTGCTGGTCTCGCGCGGCATCGTTGGCGATCACCGCGTCAAGGGCAAATATACCGCCAGCCAGGCGCGGCGCTTCGGCCTGGTCGGCGTGCGCAAGTTCCTGCGTCTCGACACACCCGAGTTCGCAAATCTCGACATATTCGGCGATTGCGGGGCCTTCACCTACGTCCAAGAGGAGCGACCGCCCTATACGCCGGTGGAGATGGCCGAGTTTTACGACGAATGCGGTTTTACCCATGGCTGCTCGGTCGATCATATCATCTTCGATTTTGATCCGGCGCTGACGGGTCTTGCGGGCGGCACGCAGGACGCGCGGCACCGCTTCGACATCACACTCGAAAATGCCGATGGCTTCCGCCGCGAGGCTCTAGCGATGGGCTCGGATTTCAGGCCCTTGGGCGTGGTCCAGGGCTGGTCGCCGGGTAGTATGGCTGAGGCAGCGCGGCGCCTCGTCTCAATGGGCTACGACTATCTCGCGCTGGGCGGAATGGTGCCGCTCAAATCGCCAGAGATAAAATTGTGCCTCGAGGCTATCCGGGACGCCGTGCCGTCCGCCACGCGGCTCCATATTCTCGGCTTCGCCAAGGCTGACGATATCGACAGCTTTCATGGTTACGACATCGCCAGCTTCGATACGACCTCGCCGCTGCTCCGCGCTTTCAAGGACGCGAAGCAGAATTACTACTTGCCAGGGGAGGGTCTCGGCCTCCGGTACTACACGTCCATCCGCGTGCCACAGGCGATCGAGAACCCTAAGCTTCAGCGTAGCGTGAAAAAGGGCATATTTCGCGCCGAAGATCTCCTGAACATGGAGGCGCTCGCTTTGGGAAGCTTGCGCGCGTTTGACCGGGGGGAAGCCGATCTGGAAGAGACGCTTCGGCACGTGCTTGTCTACAGCGCAGCACTGGTCGAAGAGCGCCCGCATCAAGAATGCGTAGGCTCGATCGCGCTCGCAAAGCTCGAGGCCCGCTATCGAACAACGCTCACTGACCGGCCGTGGAAGGAATGTCCCTGTGCGATCTGCCGGGACGCTGGCGTCGACGTCATCATCTTTCGCGGAAGCAACCGCAACAAGCGCCGCGGGATCCACAATCTCGCAATCTACAAAGACCATATAGAACGACTGGATCTGAAGCGTGCCGTTATCCGAC
>CAJYHD010000680.1 GCA_913773715.1 uncultured Sphingobium sp. | reverse complement strand
CGATCCTGCGCCGCACGCTTTTCAGGATAGGATTGCCCCTTCCCCACGAATTTCAGCATCGGACTGTCGGCCATTCGCTACCCCTGAATCTTCCGTTCAGGGGCGCGATACCAGAAATACGCCCGCTGTCACGCGCTTTCTAGCGATTAAGGCAGCTATCCTGACCTAAAATATGGCGTTTTTGGATCGATGCTGCGCCAGCTTGAAATTTTCTTTCAGATTATACGGCCGATTCGGCCCTACCTCATGCTCAGCCAAATAAGGGCGGTCGCACCAGCGACGATTCTGTACCAGGCGAAGGGCGTAAAACCGTGGCGTGAAACGAGACCAACGAACATCTTGATGACGACCAGCGCAACAATGAAGGAGACGACGAAGCCCAGCGCGATGCTGTCCCAGCCGACGACAGCGCTGGTCAGCCGATCCCCCTTCTTGAGCAGTTCGAGCGCCGTCGCGCCGAGCATGGTCGGGATCGCGAGGAAAAAGCTGAATTCCGCCGCCGTGCGCCGTTCGACGCCGAGCGTCAGCGCACCCATGATCGTTGCGCCTGAGCGGCTTACGCCGGGGATCATCGCGATGCACTGGATGAAACCGATACCTACGACCCGGATGAGCGGAATGTCGGCGATGCCGTGGAAGCGCTGCTCCTTGATCAGACGTTCGATGATCAGGATGGCCATGCCGCCGACGATCAGCGCGCAGGCGACGACGCGCGGTGCGCCGAGCAGCGTCTCGATATGATCGTGCAGCGCCAGGCCGACGACCGCAGCCGGAATGAACGCGACGACGAGATTGCGCAGGAAGCGCCAGCTGGTCGGCTCCCGGCGCAGCAGGCCCATGCCCACCGCCCAGAATGTGCGCCAGTAGAGAACGATGACCGCCAGGATCGCGCCCAGCTGAATGACGACATTGAACATCGCCCAGACCGACGCATCATAGCCCAGCAATTCGCTGGCGAGGATCAGGTGACCGGTGGACGACACGGGGAGGAACTCGGTCAAGCCCTCTACAATGCCGAGGAGGATGACGGTCAGATAGTGCAGGTCCATGCGCATACCTCATGCGTGAAGACATAAAAAATCCTCCCTGATGAGGGGGAGGTCGAGGTCGGCTCAGCCGACGATGGCGGGACGGCGACTCCGGGTGTCGGAGCGCCATCCCACCTGAATGTCAGCGCGTGCGTCAGGCGCGGACGCGACCGGCAAAGCGGCCGCTGCGGCGGTAGCGCACCAGCCACTTGTCGGCAACCGCGCCGAGCGGCGTCGGCGCGATGCCCAGTTCGGCGAGGCCCGGCGCGCCATCGGCAGCGACATTGTCGCGGCCCAGCATCGCCAGCTGGTCGCGGGTGATGGGACCGCCCGGCAGCGCGGCGAGCAGCGAGGCGAACGCACCCGGCACGTCGATGATCGGGCGGTTCTCTCGACCGATCGCGCGGGCGATCAAGCTGTTGATTTCCTTCATTGAGAAGACCTGCGGCCCGGCGATGTCGAAGGTCTTGCCGCCATGCTGGCAGGGATGCTCGGCAGCAATGGCGATCGCATGCGCGACGTCGGCGACGTAGACCGGCTGGAAGCGGGTCGCGCCACCGATCACCGGGATGACCGGCGCGGCGCGGATGATTTCGGCGAAGCGGTTGAGGAACTGATCCTCCGGCCCGAAGATGATCGAAGGGCGGATGATCGTCGCGTTCGGGAATGCGGCGCGTACGGCCACTTCGCCCGCCGCCTTGGACCTGCCATAGGCGGATGGGCTATCGGTGTCCGCACCGATGGCCGAGACATGGACCAGCGCCTGCGCGCCAGCCGATGCCGCCGCCTTGGCGACATTGGCCGCGCCTTCATGATGGAAGGCGTCGAAGTCGCCCGCCAATATGCCGACGAGGTTCACGACGATGTCAGCGCCCGCGACCGCGCGCGCGACGCTGTCGGGCTTGCGGATATCGGCATTGACGAACTGCGTCTGGCCCAGCCCGCCGAGCGGCTTGACTCTGATCGCGGCGGCGATGTCGCGTTGCGCCACGCGCACTCGGGCGCCCTTCGCCATCAGCGCCTGCGCCACTTGGCGGCCCAGGAAACCACCGCCGCCGAAGACCGTAACCAGACATTCCTTCATCATGCGTCCCATATCTGACCGAAGGGAAAAGACTCTGTCGCCCCCTTGCCCCAGCCGCACGGCGCTGACAACATCTTTACCCGATCCAGCCCTGAAGATCGGCGATCATCCACAGGCCCAGGCCCAGGAACAGCAGCGCGGCGACAAGTTGGAGCGCGCGCATCGGGACCTTCTTCGCTAGCGCCTCCCCGAACAGGACGGCGGGCACGTTGGCGAGCATCATGCCGAACGTCGTGCCGGCCGTCACCGCGAGCAGATTATCGAACCGCGCACCGAGCGCCACCGTGGCGACCTGCGTCTTGTCACCCATCTCGACGAGGAAGAAGGCGATCGCCGTGGTCAAGAAGACGCCCGCCTTCGACGGGGCGGCGAGCGGCGCGTCCTCATCGATCTTGTCGGGCACCAGCGTCCACAGCGCCATGGCGATGAAGCTCGCGGCGACCGCGTAGCGGAACCAAGGCTGGGTCAGCACGCCAGCAATCGAATGGCCGACAAGTGCCGCAAGAAAATGGTTGAGGATGGTGGCGGCGAAGATGCCGAGGATGATCGGCACGGGCTTTCGAAAGCGCGTGGCGAGCAACATGGCGAGCAACTGCGTCTTGTCGCCCATTTCGGCGAGCGCGACGAGCGAGGCGGAGGTGAGGAAAGCTTCCATAGATCATTCCGGGGCCGGGCGGGACTTCAGACGCAATGCCATCGCCGCTTCCCACCCGGCCGGGCAGACAAAGCGTCGATACCATTGGTCTCGCCAAAACGGTGAAGCGCGGCTTCACCCTTCCCGATCGCCACGGCCTCTCGACCGAATATGTTGACGACCGGCCCGTTCGCTCGAGGCGGAACGGCTGGCTACTCCCCAGATGACGATGCCGCCCATAAACGAGGCGGAGCCGAATAGCAAGGATCAAAGAGGAAGCAGGGCAGCGGCGATCCAGCGTTCTTCCGCGCGAAGGACGCCCCAGGCACGGGCGGCAGCGCGGCTGTCCATGGCTTCAACGCCAATGCCGCGATTCTCGATCGCGCGGACGAAAGCGCGGGACGGTTGGCGCAAGCCGGCGCCGGTGCCTAGCAGCAGAAACTCCGGCGCGGGATCGAGTGCCAGAAGATCACCCAACAAATCGAACGTCAGGGAGTCGATAGCGGGGGCATTGGTCCAACTGAGCGCGCGGAGCGGGGTAAGCAGCAGCCCGTCCGGAAACACATCGTCGCGTACCCGAAATCCCCGCCCCTGAAAGCCGGTGACGATCGGCCCCTGCCCGCTGTCGTCGCGGCGCAGGTGGATACCACTGTCGGTCCCGCTCAGGGCCGCGCTCCGTCATCGCGCGGACCGACACGCTCGGCGCGGGCCGCAGGATTGACCTTGCCGCCCTTCTTTTCGGCCGCCTGCGGATTGAGGCCGAGCGAGATCAGCAGGGAGGAGGAGACATAGACCGACGAATAGGTGCCTACGACAATGCCCAGCATCATGGCGGCGGTAAAGCCGCGCAGCACATGGCCACCAAACAGTAGCAGCGCGCCCAGCGCCAGCATCACCGTGACCGATGTCATGACGGTGCGCGGCAGCGTTTCGTTGACGGACAGGTCGATCAGCGCCTTCATGTCCATCTTGCGATATTTGCGCATATTCTCGCGGATGCGGTCGTCGATCACCATCTTGTCGTTGATCGAATAGCCCACGATCGTCAGCACGGCGGCAACGATATTGAGGTCGAACTCCAGCTGGGTGATGGCGAAGAAGCCGAGCGTCATCAGCACGTCGTGCATGATCGCGACGAAGGTCGATACGCCGAACTGCCATTCATAGCGGAACCAGGAGAAGATCGCGATGCCGATCACCGCCAGCATGACGGCGAGGACGCCGCTCTGGATCAGTTCGCCCGACACCTTGCCCGACACAGTGTCGTAGCGAGAGAAGGTGACGCCGGGGAAATCGGCTTCCATCGCCTTGCGCGTCTTTTCGACGACCACGTTGGCGGCGCCTGCGCCACCCTGATCGGGGAGCGGAAGGCGGATCTGGACGGTGCGCGGGTCGCCGAACTGCTGGAGTGAGCTTTCGCCGACGTTCAGGCGACCGATCGCCGAGCGGACCTTGTCGGTTTCTACCGCCTGCGGGAACTTCGCCTCGATCATCAGGCCGCCGACGAAATCGACGCCGAAGTTTAGGCCCTTATAGGCGGTCGCGCCGACAGCCAGCACCGTCAGCAAGGCGGTGAGCGCGAACGCCCATTTCCGCATCGCGACGAAGCCGATGTTGGTGTTGTCCGGGACGAGTTTGAGCAGTTTCATGGATTTTCTCTCTCGCCCCGTCAGATGATAATTTCGGTCGGACGCTTCGTGCGCAGCCAGCGGGCAGCCAGCAGACGCGTGAAGGTGACGGCGGTGAACACGCTGGTGGCGATGCCGATCAGCAGTACGATGGCGAAACCCTTGACCGGACCGGAGCCGAGCGCGAGCATGATGCCGCCGGCGATGGCGTGGGTCACGTTGGCTTCGAAGATGGTGCGGCTGGCTTCCTTATATCCGAATTCGATCGCCTGTACGACGCCACGCCCACGCCGCCGTTCTTCACGGATGCGCTCATAGATCAGGACGTTGGCGTCGACCGCAGTGCCGATCGTCAGCACGAAGCCCGCGATGCCGGGCAGCGTCAGCGTCGCGCCAAGCATGCCCATGACGCCGAGGATCACCAACACGTTGATAGCGACGGCGAGGTTCGCATACATGCCGAAGCGGCCATAGCTTGCGAACATGAAGATCGCGACGGCGACGACCGCGATAATCGATGCAGTGAGGCCTGCGCGGATCGAGTCGGCGCCAAGCCCCGGCCCCACCGTGCGTTCTTCCACCACGGTCAGCGCGACGGGCAGTTTGCCCGAGCGGAGCGCGATGGCGAGCTGGTTGGCGCTTTCGACGGTGAAGCTGCCGCTGACCTGCGCGCTGCCGCCCAAAATCGGTTCGTTGATGTTGGGGGCCGACAGCACCTTGCCATCGAGGATGATGGCGAAGGGGCGATTGACGTTCTGCGACGTCACCTGCCCGAATTTGCGGCCGCCCGATCCGTTGAAGCGGATGTTGACGATCGGCTGGTTGTTCTGGCTGTAGCCCTGCGTCGCGTCAGTGAGATCTTCGCCCGACACCATCACCTGCCGCTTGACCGCGATCAGCGGTACGCCGGACGGATTACCGGGATATGGCAGGACTTCGCTGCCGACCGGGGCGCGGCCCTGCGCGACTTCGGCGGGGTTGGCCGAGGTGTCGACGAGCTTGAATTCGAGCTTGGCGGTCTGACCCAGCAAGTCTTTCAGCGCCTTGGGATTTTGCAAGCCCGGCACCTGAACGAGGATGCGGTTCGCGCCCTGCTGCTGAATGGTCGGTTCGCGCGTGCCCATTTCGTCGATGCGCTTGCGG
>CAJYHD010000679.1 GCA_913773715.1 uncultured Sphingobium sp. | reverse complement strand
CAGCTGTCGGCATAGCAGCAGCCGTCGGATTCCTTCTTGCCCTCGATATGGGCCTGATCGCGAATGGCCTGATAGCCGACGAGCTTGCCGTTGCGGATCAGGTCCCACTTCTTGGTCTTCACGCCTTCATCGTCATAGGCGACCGCGCCGAGGCTGCCCGGCTGCGTCTTGTCGGCGACGATATTCACCTTGTCGCTGCCATATTGGAAATGGCTTTGCAGCTTGTCCATCGTGGCGAAGCTGGTGCCAGCGTAGTTGGCTTCGTAGCCCAGCACGCGGTCCAGCTCAAGCGGATGGCCGATCGATTCATGGATGGTGAGCCAGGTGTGCGACGGATCAAGGACGAGGTCGTATTTGCCGGGCTTGACCGAGGTCGCCTTGATCTTCGCCTGCGCCTGCTTTGCGGCGGCGACCGCGTCCTCCTTCATGTCGTAGGACTTGCCATAGACCGTGACGCCGTTGGGCAGCACGGTCTTGCCCGACGCAGCGCCGTCCAGATATTCGAAGCCCATCCCCATCGGTGCGGACAGGCCCTCGCGCGAGCGGAACTTGCCGCTCGCCTTGTCGATGGCGGTCACCTCCATCGGCGCCCAGATGCGGTGAACGTCCTGGTCGATATAGCTGCCGTCGGTGCTGGCGAAATATTTCTGTTCGTTGACGAGGAAGAGCGTCGAGCGAATGAAGCTCGCGCCCGCGTCCATCGCTGCGGCGTTGACGCCCATCAGCAGATCGACCTTGTCCTTGATGGGAACGGTCATGCTGTTCTTGACGATGGGGGTGCGCCAGCTGACTTCGCCGACGCCCTTGGTCGGCGCCAGTTGGACGGGCGCGCTCTGGCTGGGGGCGTTCGCCTTCGCGATGGCGACGGCCTGCTGCGCGGCCTTGGCGACAGCCTCTTTCGTCAGGTCGTTGGTCGCGGCGAAGCCCCATGCGCCGTTGGCGATGACGCGGACGCCGACGCCCGAAGACTCCGTATTGACGATATTCTCTACGTTACGTTCGCGGGTGATGACGAACTGGCGCAGATAGCGCCCGACGCGCACGTCGCAGTAGGATGCGCCCGCGCTCTTGGCCGCATTCATCGCAGTGTCGGCGAGGCTCTTCTTGAGAGCACCGTCGATGGCGTTGCTCAGTTCTTCCGCAGCTATGACCCTGCCGAACATTGCTGGAAGGACGAGGCCGCCCATACCCGCAGCCCCAAGGGCGAGAAAATCGCGTCTATGCAAATGACGTCTCCTGCCTGATCTTGCCCGCGCTGACGGCGGGTCGGATTGTGATTGGGATGCAGCATCTTGGCCGCTCCGATGATGGCAGGATCATCGCCGCGCGGCAGGTCGCGGTCAAACATCTTTTATGACGGTGTAAGGAAGGTTCCGCAGCTTTCGACACATGTCATCTGTCGAAAAGGGATGGTCATCGGTGCTTTTAAGTAGGTCGCTAATCCGAAATCGATATAAAGCAATCTTCGGTGATTTTGCGGCGGCACAGGGTAGCTATTGGTAATCTGTGATGTAGACGGAAGCTAAGACTTTACCGGTTGTTACGTGCTAGATCTGCGTGGCGAGGACCCGGAGTTCGCGAGCAAAACTTGAGCAAGGCAGCGATGCACGGACTTTGCGTATCGTAAATGCCTGCTGCGCTGCTGCAAGATCGGCGCGATCGCCCGCCGCATCTGCGCCCTTGGTGATGCATCGGACCGGATGTTGACGGGGCAGAACATCTTTGGCGACAGCTGGACGATGTTGCGGGCTTCATGCTGACCATCGGGCATTTTGCGGGCGTGATGGCGCTAGCGACGCATCTCTATGGCGTGCGGAACGGGTATCGAACGGTGTAGCCTATGCTACGATAACGCATCAAGATGCTGACGCTGGAGTATGCGATTTTGGGTGGGTTGGTCCTGATCATGATGTCGGTGGCGGCATTGGGGTGGACTGGCTTGCGCTGGGCCGCGAACGATTTTCTCACGTCCCCCTCGGTCCTGCTGATCACACTGTCGGCTGTCATGGCGAGCCTGCAAACGATTCTCGGCGGATTTCTGACGGCAATCCTGTCAAGGCATGAGACACGGTTTGTGAAGCAGCATCGATCACCAACGCCCGAATGCCGCATACTTTGCACAAAGCAGCCTAGACGCGCTATTTATCACTGGCAGCGATGGATGTGAAAGTTGGTCGGGGAAAGAGGATTCGAACCTCCGGCCCCTGCCTCCCGAAGACAGTGCTCTACCAGGCTGAGCTATTCCCCGACCGATGCCGAAACCGCCGTTTGAAGGCAGCCCCGTAAGGCAGGAGTGCGCCTATAGAGAGGGCGTATCGGGCTGGCAAGCGGGCATTACGCTTTTTTTGGCCGCCAGTCAGAGTAGGCCCGCCGCGCGGAAGCTGAAGCGGATGTCACCTGCGCGGATGATGTGATCGGCAAGGCGCATGTCGAATGGGCGAAGCCAGCGGGCGAGCGAACGGGTCAACATGATATCTTCCCTGTACGGGTCTGGCGCAAGCGGCGGGTGGCGGGACTGGTGCAGGGCGATCCAGCGGCAATCCTGTTCGACGAGGCGGGCGATGGGCGCGCGCCAGTCGTGGGCGATCCGTTCGGCGCGGCGGGGACGCCAGTGGTCGTCGAGAATGATGAGGTGCAGTCCCTCTTCCATTACAGCATGCTGGTGTGTTGACTGCGTCCACGCCAGCGGAGGCTGATCCGAAGCGGAGGAAAAGGCTGTGCGGGACTCATCCGTTTCAGGAGGCTGCCGGGACTGCTAGAGGTTCGGGACTCGCAGCACAGGACAGCCCGCTTGACCGACGCCCCCCACTATGAGCAGCAATATCTCGACCTGATGCGGCGCATCTGGCGCGAAGGGGACGAGCGGATCGATCGGACCGGCGTCGGCACGCGATCGGTGCTAGGCGCGACTCTGCGTTTTTCTCTTGCGGACGATGCTGTGCCTTTGCTGACAACCAAGCGGGTCTATTGGAAAGTCGCGGCGCGCGAGATGCTGTGGTTCCTGACCGGCGACACCAACATTCGCGAGCTGGTGAAGCAGGGCGTGCATATCTGGACCGACTGGCCGCTCGACGCCTATCGCCGCGCGACGGGCGAAGACATCGACCGGGATGCGTTCGAGGCGCGGATCATCGCGGATGCGGATTTCGCGGAGACGTGGGGCGACCTCGGCCCGGTCTATGGCGCGCAGTGGGTGAACTGGCCGCGCTATGAGTCGGCGGGAGATGGCCTGTATCGGCGAGCGGAGCAGGGGCATAACCAGATCGCGGATCTGGTGGAGGCGATCCGAAAAACACCCGGATCGCGGCGGCTGTTGTTTACCGCCTGGAACGTGGCGGAGGTAGCGACAATGGCCCTGCCGCCATGTCATATGACCTATCAGTTCCAGGTGGCGAACGGGAAGCTCAACGGCCTGCTCTTCCAGCGCAGTTGCGACCTTGGCCTTGGGTTCGCCTTCAACATATTTGGCCTGTCTATGCTGACGCGGATGCTGGCGCAGCAGACCGATCTGGAGCCGGGCGAGGTCGTCTGGCAGGGTGGGGACGTTCATCTGTATTTGAACCATGTCGATCTGGTCGAAGAGCAGTTGCGCCGTAAGCCCGATGGCGCCCCAAAACTGCGGATCGGGCGGCGGCCTGCCAGCATGTTCGACTATGCGATCGAGGATTTCGCAGTGGTCGATTACGCCCCGCAACAGCATATCGCGGCGCCGGTCGCCGTCTAAATCGACACTGAAGTGAACAGCTTTGCGGTGAAGGGATCGTAAAAAGGGTCAGCAAGGCTTGCCTTTGTGCGCATTGAAACATAATATCGGCGGCAAGCAATATTATTGCAATGCAATATAGGAGGCAGGATGACTGGTCCGAGCGATTCGGGCGATCTGCGGATGGGTGCCGGGCTGCACGGGCAGGAGGCGGGCGCGCGCAATTTGCCACCGCTGCGCCTGCATGTGCCGGAACCGCCAGCGCGCCCCGGCGAAGAGGCTGACTTCACGCATTTCGAGATTCCTCCCGCTGGTGCGGCACAGCGCCCGGATGAGGCATGTGCGCCTGCGG
>CAJYHD010000678.1 GCA_913773715.1 uncultured Sphingobium sp. | reverse complement strand
CGCGGCGGGGTCACGGTCGGGCGACGCACGGCGCGGAGCGCCGCAACCGCGTCCATCGTTTCCTCCGGGATGATCTGCGGGCATTCGACGCGGACCCAGGTGTCCTCGCGCGCCGTTCCACCCTGTTCGTCGCGGGTCATGTCGAAATAATAGCCGCGATAGTGGCAACGGCCGAGAATACCGGCGACGTTCGAGTTGTTGAATTTGTTACCGTTGGACAGCGTGTACCCGTGTTCGTTGAGCCATTCGGCGATCGCGCGAGCGCCCATCGGGCCGTTGCCCTGACCGACGGTGGCGAGGTCGAAGATCAGCCGGACCGTTCGCGCGTCATTCTCGTGAATGAAGAGCTTCTTCTTGGCCTTCGTCCCGCGCATCTCCACCGTACGGCTCTCGTAGCCGAAAGGCACAGGGCCACCGTTGAAAAAGCCTTCTTCCGCGTTCCGCCGCATCGTTCGACGCGTATGCTTGGCCGTTTCGAGTGCGAAATACTCGTCGAACGCGGCGATGACGTTGCGCATCATGGCGCCCATCGGATCGTCGGAGAAATTCTGTGTCAGTGAGACCAGTCGGACCTTGGCGCGCTTGAGCCGTGCGAAGGTCGGGATCTGGGTTTCCATGCTGCGGGCGAAGCGCGATAGGGAAAGGATCTTGATCTCGCGGATACCGTTGGCGGGATCCTCGACGAAATCGAGCATGCGGTTGAACTCCGGCCTGCGGGCATCCTGCCCGCTCTCGCCCGGCTCCACGAAGATGCGGACGACGATCTGGCCCTTCGCCTCGGCGTCGGCGAGGATCTGAGCCTCTTGGCTGTCGATCGACGTGCGATGATCGGCCTGATCGTCGGTCGAGACGCGGACATAGCCGACGATCCGTTCGGCTTCGGGCTTGATACGCACGATTTACGCTCCCTCGATCAGGTCCATGAATTCCCGACCCAGCAGATGGAGCAGCATAGCAGATTCCCCCTCCAGCGGCGGCAAAAAGTCGGGCGCCGGCGCCGAAATGCGGACCAGCCGCGTGACCGTCCCGGAATGAGTCGGTTTGCGCGGCTGGCGTGGTGTTGGAGGTTGCGTCGGCGGGTCCATGCGCCGGTGGTGCAGATGGCGATCCGGGAGAGGTTCCCGCCAAAATTCCGCAGAAAACTGCGATTTTTTTACGTCATGAATATCGTGCAGAATTGCGGATCGGAGGCGAGTGCCGAATACCCCTGGCTCATTCGCGCCATGATTCGCGCGGTCAGGCGGGTCGGACGGCTTTTAACGTAGAGCGGCAGGTAGGCGTGGACCGCCTTCTTCGCTTCGAGCATGATCTGCTGCCAGCGCGAGGGCGGTGCGTCGGCTGCTGTTGGGCGTCGTCCTTGACGGCCCGGCAGGGCTTCACGCTCCACAAGCGGTAGAACGAAGGTGGAGCCCGATGCACCATACCGTTTCGCTTCCGTCTGGAGCCGGTCCCAGAAGGCGACGTCTCGGTCGCGATCGAACCAGCCCGCATAGTCGAAGAAGGCTCCACACGGGCAGTCGAAGTCGCGATCGTCGAACCGTCGGGCGAGTTCGCTCGCCCTGTTCACCAATCCCTTGCACGTGACTTCATCGGCACCGAGCGAGGATGTCGCCGCCAAGCGAGCGGCCAACGTCGGCATCGCGTGCGACAGGATGCGATGCACGACGAGGCCGAAGGCGACCCGCCAGTCGGCCCCATTTACACCCCGGTGGCTGAGCCTGTCCGTGATCTGACGCACGGCGAGGATGATCGTGTTTTCGACGTCGAGGCCGTAGAACAGGATGAGGTGCTTCGCACGCACGCCGCGCTCGGTCGGTTTGTCGAGCTCGGATCGGCGGATGAAATCATGCGTCGCGTGATCTGCCGCGGAAGCGGCCAGATCGCAGATCCGTGTTCCCGACGCATAGGCGTGATGTGTGTAGCTCGGCACCGTCGTGCCCATCAAATACACTTTCCGCCTGATGAAGCCGGTCGTGACCGCTCGGTGGTAGGCGCCCAGACCGAGATAGCGCCCAGCCGCAGTCCTGCGGCGTATCGCGCTTTCGGTCTCATTCGGCGCAACGAGTACCGGACGGATCGAGGTGCTTGTGAGTGTCCGATCTTCCGCCTCTCGCTGGCGATCCGTCATGGTGCGGATTATGACGCCCAGCCGCTCGAATTCGGCGAACGCCGCGTGGGCGCCGATATACGCATAGCTGAGCCGGAAGATCGGGTGCGGGGCCGCCAGCCAGCGATGCCTGGCTAGCGCGACGTCGAGCCGCCGTGCCATCAGCAGGCGGTAGACGTCAGGAGCGTCGACCGCCGTCACCTCTTCGATCATCGCCTGCACTGCGGTTTCCATGGCGGGGTTGCGCGTCGCCAGCCGGCTCGGCAGTCGCCTGGCGTCGCGGTCATGCTCCGGCGGGATGCCGCGCATCGTACCGCGCGTGAGATAGATGTGGATCGCATCGGCGGCACCTGCGACTACTCTGATCGAATGCACGACGGTCTTGGTCGCGCGCGCCCGACGGAAGCGCTCGACCTCTTCCGCGAGCAGCATGGCGATGCGCCGTGCGGCGACCGGCCGTTCGTCTGAGAAATAAGTGTCCGTCGCGATTCTCGCCGCACCGATGACTGCGGCTTCGATAGCAAGCGCCGCAAGCTCTACAGCGCCTTTGTTGCGGCCGGTCTTGTCGGACTTGCGCCGCTTCGTTTCGTACGAGGCACAGGCCGCCGCGATCATCGATGCCGCGACGAACAGCTTCGCCCGCCAACCATTGGCGCGCAGGATGTCGGAGGTTCGGGCGTGGTCGCCGATGCTGAAGCCGAGCAATTGTTCGCTCAGGTCGTCGCCGCTCGCGTCATCGGGATTGTCGACGCCAAGAAGGGTCTGCGCGCGAATGAACCGCTCAATGCCGCCCGCGTCCTCGGGCAGGCGATGCGGAGCGGGCGTCCCGCCCGTCCAGACGCCATCTCGCCAGAGCGCACGGATTGCGAGATTGAAGGCGGCCCGGCCGACACGACGGCCGACCGGGTCATCAAGCATGCCGTTGCCACTGTTCCATGGGAGGTCGACGCCGGGCAACATTGCCCGCAGTTGGCGCGCGACCTGCTTCGGCGTCGCATCCGAACACGATGCCATATCCGATGCGTCATCGGGCACGACGGTATCGCGAAAGAAGATGGCGGCGATATGACGCTGGACGGGATCGACGAAGTCAATCATCGATGCCCTCCATCGTCTTCGGGTCGCTGAAATAGGCCACCAGCGCGGCGATATTGGCATCGGCGTGACGGGTGCGTTCGTCACTGAAAGTATCGAAGATCTGCTTGATCTCGGCCAGTCGGGACGCGATTCCGACCAGCGCGGCGTAATGTCTGTATAGCGATGCCGTCGTTCCGTTATAAGCGGTCATGATTTCCCGGGCCCGCCGAAGCAGCTGCTTGCGCTCGTCGATCCAGCGCTGGACGTCGGCGACCTGAAACGTTTCTCCCTTGTCGGTGACCGTGACGACCATCGGTCGCATCGACCACGGCTTAACGTCTGCCATTAGCGCTGCTCCTCGTCGGACTGTTGGAAACGTGGATTGCCGCCCGCATCGGCGATCCATGCGGAGCTGTCTCCGCGGCGACCCAGCTCGATCATCGGCAGGCCACGCGCCGCTTCGATCCGCTGCATCATGTGACGCTGGCGCTTGGTCGGGGCCCGGTCACGCCACGGACCTTGCTCGCGATAGGTTTCCGGCACCGCCGACCACGAAGCCTGTCGCTGCGCGTCCCGGCGCGCCGCGCGTGCGAGGAGCTCACGCTCGCCGATCGGGGCGAGAAGCGTCGCGTGGGTCTTGACCGTGGCGGTCAGCGCGTCGCCGAGCGGCGTGTCTCTGTCGACGCCAGCCGTGCGATCGACGAGTTGGGAGAGCCCCCCGCGATAGGCGAAGGCGCCGACCCACGCGATGCGATCGCGGTGGTGGAACCCGAAGGGGCGCCAG
>CAJYHD010000677.1 GCA_913773715.1 uncultured Sphingobium sp. | reverse complement strand
CGTCTCCAAGTTCGACCACCATCTGCCGGTGTACCGCCAGGCCGAGATGATGGCCGCGCAGGGGCTCGAGATCGACCGCTCGACGCTCGCGGGCTGGGCCGGGCAAGCTGCAGCACTGCTCGACCCGGTGGTCAGCCGTATCCGTGACGAGGTGCTCAAGGCCGACAAGATCCACGCCGACGACACGCCGGTGCCGGTGCTCGAACCCGGCCGTGGCAAGACCGCGACCGGGCGGCTGTGGGTGTACGCCGCCGACGACCAGGCGTCCGGCAGCACGACACCGCCCGCAACATGGTATCGCTTCACGCCCGACCGCACCGCGGCGCACCCGCAGGCGCATCTCGCCGGCTTTCGCGGCTTTCTCCAGGCCGATGCCTATGCGGGCTATGACGCCCTGTACCGCGGTGGCGTCACAGAGGTGGCATGCTGGGCACACTTCCGGCGCAAGGTGTTCGACCTGCACGAGCGCCTCTCCACGCCGCTGACCACCGATATCCTAGAGCGCATCGGCGCGCTCTATGCCGTCGAGGCGGAGGTGCGTGGTCAGCCGCCGGATGTACGCCGTCGAGCGCGACAGGAACGAAGCCAGTCGCTGGTCGACGCCTTGCGCGAGGTGCTCGACGCTGCCCTTCGCCGCCTGTCGCCCAAGTCCGACATGGCCAAAGCCATCGCCTATGGCACCAAACGCTGGCCGGCGCTGTGCCGCTTCCTGGGTGACGGGCGTCTGGAGATCGACAACAACATCGCGGAGCGGGCCCTGCGCGGCGTCGCCGTGGGAAGGCGCAACTGGCTGTTCGCGGGTTCGCGCGCAGGCGGCGAGCGAGCCGCCGCCATCTACACCGTCATCCAGACCTGCAAGGCCAACGGCGTCGACCCGCAGGCCTATATCGCCGATGTCATCGCCAGGGTCGCCGGCGACTGGCCCGCCACCCGCTGGGACGAGCTGATGCCGTGGAACTGGGTGCCCCAGACAGATCAGCCAACAGCCCAAGCCGCATAAACTGCGGTCCTCACGCCACGCTTACGCCCTAACTGCAGGAGCCTTCAGCGCTCTGTGCTCGGCGCTCGGAGCAGCCATGTCGATGTGCTTCTCCCTGATCACGCTCTCCCTCTTCGTTACCACCCCAGGAGTGGTGGAAAGTTCTGCGGGCGGCTTTCCGGCCATCTCGACAGTGCCCGGCCAGTTCCTGCTTAAGGACTTGGTGCTGATCGCAGCGTCACTCGTCCTCCTTCTGAACTCCATCCGTCAGCGACGGGGAGTGAGTCCAAGCTCCACTTAGACGTGGACGGCTAGATCCCGATCGCGACCTTGGGCGCCACCTGCGCCGTCACTTCAGTGTACAGTTCGGTCCCTGGCGCCGCGCGAATACTGGCGATAAGACTGTAACGCACCGCCTCGCCCACGTGACCTTGGGCGACATTCTCCCGCCACCAGCCGCCTGTCGGATAGACAATGATCGCGTCGCGGGCGGCAAGCTCCGTCGCGGTGCCTTCCCAGATATCCGCGTGCAGCGACCCTCTGTGTCGCAGTTGCGGACCCACAGCCCAGCCGGTGTCCGCGGCCGCCCGCCTCGGCGGCCGCGCACCCGCTTCCGAGGTCCTCCGCCGGAGGAAGGTGTCTAGCGAGTCATCCGCGTGCTTGAGATCGAAGCGCAGACCATGGCTTGCATAGACATGGCGCCGCGACAGCCCGCGCTCGCCTGGGTTTGGTTCAATGAAGTAGCTTAGCGTTACCCGAAGCTGGACAAGCGTCGCAGGATCAAGCGCCAATAGCGCTACGCGCGGCCATGGGAGCTGATGGACGGCTAACTCGTCGGTGACCGCCGTTCCTGCCTTCATCTTGAACGGCACGATCTCGTCTTCGCTGACGATGGCCACATCATGATCGAGGCTGCCAAGAGCGCGCACCAGAGACGGGACACCAAAGCCATAGCGCCGCACGAGCGCGGGCTTGCCGATTACGCCCTGATGCGCTCGCATAGCCGGTGTCCATTCCGCAGAATGAACGATCAGACCGCGGACAGTCTCGGGCCACAGGGCCGGCTTCTCCGCCATGATCTGCGCCGCCATCCGTGCAGCCAGCGCAGTTGCCGCACTGGTATCGCCCGTCGTCGTGAACGGCCGCTCCGCCATCGTCCGATACGTGGTCAGCAAGGCGAGATCATCGACATGGTCGCCCTGCCCCGTCGCCGGATCGTGTCCGATGTTCCCACCTTCGAAGACGACGTCGGGCTTAAGCGGCCATTCGCGGATCCAGCTGACAGAGGTTCGGCTGCGCGGCATGATGTCACCAGCTGCCCCAAGGGCGTTCCAGCCGGCATAGGTCGGATCGGAGATCAGCGTCCGTTCCGTGTACGCTCCGACCGTCAGCGCATTCCACGCCTGGGCCGGGCTTTCGATCGGCATCGTATCATTACGCGTGGGATAGTCCGCCGCGACGATCGCCTCGCGGATGTTGCCCGCGGCGACCGCGATGAAGCGCTGCACTTCGTCGCGGCCGAAGGTGATCGCGTCGAGCTTCGCCGACCAAGCCGACGGTCTGCCCCGACCGTGATCGCCCAAGCTGGTGACCGCGAGGCAAATAGCTCTTGGCCGGTTTGGTGCTGCTATCTCGGCCCGCGCGATCGCTTGGGCGGTGATTGCCCCATACAGATCGGGGTCATTGGCGCCATGGTCCGGCAGGATTTTGACGGACTCGAGCCGGTGCCGGACGATCACAGGCCCCGCCCCGTCGAGCACCTCCATGAGGTCGCCGTAGAGCAGTGTCCCCGACATCTGCGTGCCGTGACCGCCATGGCCCTGAGCGCTCACATCCTCGATATTCCAGGCAGCATCAAAGGCCTGCTGGTCGGCCGGAAGCAGGTAGGGTGCGATCAGGGGATGGCCGATCGTCGTCCCGGAATCGAGCAGGCAGACGGCGGGGACATCGCCGTCGAGCGGGACGAGCCGGTCCGCGAGGTCCGCGCTCCAGGTCCGTTGCTCGGCCCCATCCATCCCCATGTAGAGCGAGGGCGTATCGCGTGCGAGGCGGAGCTCGGCGACGCTGTCGGTGTTGGCGATCACTCGCCCGAGCTGTTCAGGCGTGCCCTTCGCGACGACCACATCACGCTCGGCGAATTCGAGACTATGTTCGCGCGTCGCCATGCCGAGCGCGTGCGCGGCCTTGTCGAACGATCCTTTCGTTCCCTTGCGGACCCAGACCTCCCACCAGGTCTCGACACCCGGCGCGGGGAAGAGATCCGCCTGATCGGTGTAGAAGGACCGGGCGACCGCCAGACGTGCGGTTTCGATCGACGCGACGAGACGCTGGTTCTTCGGCTTGCGGATCTCCTCGACTGAGCCATCGTCGAGGGTTTTCTGCCTGACCGTGTCATCGTCACGATAAGCCGCGACCTTCTTGAGGTAATAGTCCTTCTGCTTATCGGGCACGAACACCGTCGCGGAGACAAGCCCCTCCTCGGCAGGGTGGACGTTCACCAGCTCGATGGGGAAGCGGCCACGCCGGTTCTCCAGCTTGTCGACGATGTCAGCTTGGCCCACTGGTAGCGTGAATTCGACGTAGAAGCCCTTTTCGCCGGCAGCCACATCGGCGTCGCGGTTCGCGAGGATCGTCTCGCCTTGCTGTACGATCTGCGTCAGGGCCTGGGTCAGGGCGTTCGCATGGGCGGCTCGATCGCGCTGCGGCGGTCCGCTGCCGCCGTCGCCGCCCGCCTGATAGGCCGTGTACCCCTGGCGCGCCCCCATTCCCTGCAAATAGATATGCGGATGCGGCCGCGCTTCCTCGTCTGCCATCGTTACCGTCGGGCCGCCGCCTTTCGCTCGGCGACCGCCGCGAGAAGATCTGAGGTCTCCACACGCTCACGCCCTGCGAGCAAGGTCCGCTTCGCCGACTCGTCCGCGATCCGGGCGAGGTCAGCCTGGCTCAGCCCGTCGACCTCCCTTGTCGCCTCCTCCCAGGACAGCGCGGCTGTGTCGAAGGTCGACAGCCGACCTTCAAGGATCGCCCGGGCCACCTGCGCGTCCGGCAGTGCATATTCGATCACGTCGTCAAAGCGCCTGAAGAGTGCGGGATCGAGCAGTTCGGGATGGTTGGTCGCCGCGACGATCAGGCCCTCGCTGTCGTCCTCTTCAAGGAACTGCAGGAAGGAGTTGAGCACGCGGCGGATCTCACCCACGTCGTTGCGTTCGCTGCGTCGGGCACCGATCGCGTCGAACTCATCGAAGAAGTAGACACCTCGGGTCTCGGTCATCGCCGAGAAGACCGCGCGAAGCTTCGAAGCGGTCTCGCCCATGAATTTGGTCAGCAGTCCGTCGAGGAGGACAGAGAACAAGGGCAGCTTGAGCTCGCCGGCGATGGCTGCAGCTGTCATCGTCTTGCCCGCTCCAGGCGGGCCGATGAGCAACAGCTTGCGGCGTGGCTGCAAGCCATGCTGGTGTAGCCGATGCGCCTGCCGCTGCTCAAGGATTACGCGCTGCAACCGATCGCGCAACTCCTCGGGGAGCACCATGCTCGAGAGACGCGTATCTACATATCTGGCAGCGACCAGGTTCGCCAACTCACCGCGCGGCTGCACCAGGGGGACGGCGCGCGTGCGCCCCTTTGTCTTACCGCGGGCGCGTGCATCATCGACCATCTCGCGCAGCTGCTGGGCGACCTTGCCGTGGCCGAGACGCGCTTCGTTGGCGGCCGCCTGCATCGCGACCGTCAGGAACTGCTCCTCATCGCCATCGATGTGACTTTGCAGCAGCGCGACAAGGTGG
>CAJYHD010000676.1 GCA_913773715.1 uncultured Sphingobium sp. | reverse complement strand
ACGTGGAAGGCGGGAGCCTGATCGGTCAGCAGCATGGTCGTCATAGATCCTTGGCCAGCCGCAGCCCGGTGAACTGCCAGCGTTGATGGGGGTAGAAGAAGTTGCGGTAGCTCGCCCGGACATGGCCGCGCGGCGTGGCGCAACTTCCACCCTTCAGCACGAACTGGCCGGACATGAACTTGCCATTATATTCGCCGACCGCGCCGCCCGCCGCCTTGAAGCCGGGGTAGGGGCGGTACGCGCTGCCCGTCCATTCCCATACGTCGCCGAACATCTGGCTTAACGTGCTGCGATCGTCGGCCGGGCGAGGCTGCACGGCACCCGCCTCGCTGAGCAGATTGCCCTCGCTCGCCGGGACATTCAGCGCCGCGCTTTCCCATTCTGCCTCGGTCGGCAGCCGCGCGCCCGCCCAGCTGGCATAGGCATCCGCTTCGTAGAGGCTGATATGCGTCACGGGCGCGGCGGGATTGACCGGTTGCCGCCCGTCGAGGCCGAAGCGCGTCCAGCCCGTTTCGCTTTGTCTCCAGTAGAGCGGCGCGTCGACGCCTTCGCCCTGCACCCATGCCCAGCCGTCCGACAGCCAGAGAGCGGCGTTGCGGTAGCCTCCATCCTCGATGAAGGCCATCCACTCGCCATTGGTGATCGGTCGATGCGCCAGCGCATGGGGATGCAGCAGCGCCTTGTGCCGCGGCCCCTCGCAATCGAAGGCGAAATCGCTTTGCCCGCTATGGCCGACCTCGACCAGCCCCTCGCGCCCTTCGATCCAGTGCAGCTTGCCGGGCAGCGCGACGGGGGCGGCGTTGGGTCCGGCAAACAGCGTTGGCTCCAGCGGGTTGAGCGAGAACATGTGGGTAATGTCGGTCAGCAGCAATTCCTGATGCTGCTGCTCATGATGCAAGCCCAGCAGCACCAGCAGTTGCGCATCCGGCAACATCATCGGCAATGCGGCGAGCAAGGCGGCATCGACATGCTCTCGGTAGGCTCGCACATCGTCGAGCGTCGGGCGCGTCAGCATCCCCCGCATCGGCCGGGCATGCCGCGCCCCTTCCGCCTCGTAATAGCTATTGAACAAGAAGGCGTATCTCGGATCGAACGGGCGGTAATGATCGACATGATCGCGCAGCACGAACGTCTCGAAAAACCAGGTCGTGTGCGCGAGATGCCATTTGGCGGGGGACGCATCGGGCATCGACTGTACGGTCGCGTCCGCATCGCTCAGAGGATCGGTCAGCGCCATGGTCAGCGCTCTGACGTCCCGGTACCTTTCAGATAGATCATCGTGCCGGGGGCTGATCCTGCTCTTCGCCATGCAACCCTTCCGATACGGTTAGTCCGTTCTCCTCCTTAAAGAGCGCTTGAAACCGCCCGAAGTTCCGGGGGTTGGCGGGGCTACACGGCGCAGGCCCGGCAAATCCGGTCGCGTCCTGACAGCTTCGCGTCGTACAGCGCCTGATCGGCTAGCCGCAGCGCGTCGTCCAGTTCGCTGCCATTCCATCGGCTGAGGCCTGCGGAAAAGCTGATCGAGCGGCCGGCAATCTCGCCGATCGGGTCCTCACGTAGCAGGCTGGCGATCCGCGCCAGCGTCCAACTCGCCTCATCTTCGCTGCTACCCGCGAAGAACAGGATGAACTCCTCGCCACCCCAGCGCGCGACGATATCGGCGCGGCGGATCTGGCCCAGCAGCCGCTCGGCGAAGGCGCACAGCACACGGTCACCCTCGTCATGGCCGTTCAAGTCGTTGACCTGCTTGAAATGGTCAATGTCGAGGATGGCGATCGTGCCGCGATGCGCGTCGGGCGACAGCGCCTCGATCGCCGACAGGAAGCCGCGACGGTTGGCAATGCCCGTCAGCGGGTCTTCGTTCGCCGCCAGTTGCAGCGCGTCCATCTGTATCCGTGTCGCCGCCGCCGCGCGGTGGACACCGGCATAAAGACTCTGGATAACATCGCCTGTTTCGGGGAGCGATCGGTCCTGCTCACCATGCAACGTGGCGGCTAGCGCATGGATCGGGTTGAGCAGCGCGCCGATGCCGAACAGGGCCAGTACAGTTCCAACCACGGTGGCAAGCGTCAGTGCGACGAACTCGCCGAGCGTGATGCGTCCCGTAGCGGCACCCCAGCCGATATAGGTGAGCAAGGGAATATGCGTCGCGACGAAGCAGAGCGTGAACAGCCTCAGCCGCAAGGAGCGCGGAAAGATCAATGAGGTTGCGAGATAGAAGCGCATGACGCCTCCCTTAAGTTACAGAAGGGCGGCAAGTTCCGGGGGACGCGTAAACGAAATACCAATGATCGAGGTTAATTGCCGGTTACTGGACGAGCCGTGCGTCGCAAGAGTCGGATCGTTGAATATGGCTTATTGGCACCGCACGGAGACAGGTTCCGCACAGCAAGACACCGGCGGGATTAACCTTACCCGTTGCCCTTCATCAGCAGCAGGATCGCTACGATGATGATCGCTGCCGCCTGAAACAAGATGCGGTTCATCATCATCTTGTTCTGCTTCAACCGCGCGGGACTGGGGCCGCTTCCTTCCGGCGCGTTCAAATCTTCCTTCGTCGTCTGGAGGAAAGCGATGATACCGCGAATGAGCGCGAACAAAGTCGCGCCCATGGCAAGAACAAGTGCGATGACGAGGACGACGGTCATGCCGTCAGTCTAGGCGCTCCCAAGCGCGATTCCAACCGGAAAGCGCCCATGCCGCAAATCGTCCGCAAGGCGCTTGGGGTCCGCTCCGTCCTTGCGCAAATCGGCGAGCGCGATCGACCCGTCACGCTTGGCGAGCCGCCGCCCGTCCGGCCCCACTATCAGCGGGTGATGGATATAGGCGGGGGAGGGCAGGGCGAGCAGCGCCTGCAACAGCCGTTGGACATGCGTCGCGTCGACGAGGTCTGCGCCGCGCAGCACATGGCTGATCCCCATCGCCGCATCGTCGATCGTGCAGGACAGGTGATAGCTGGCCGGCGCATCCTTGCGCGCCAGCACTACATCGCCAAGCCGTGCGGGATCGGCCTGCACCGCATGGCCCGCATCGCCTGTCCGCGGCGGGAACGACAGCATGCGCCACGTCACAGTCCCCGCCCGCGTGATCGCCGCCGCCATGTCGAGCCGCCAGGCATGCGGCATGCCCGCTGCTACTCGCCTGTCGCGCTCGACAGCAGCAAGCGCGCGGCATGTTCCGGGATAGACCGGACCCTCCGGCCCATGCGGCGCGCCAAGGCTCGCCTGAATGTCGGCGCGCGTGCAGAAACAGGGATAGAGTAGACCCGCATTCCGCAACCGGCTCAACGCCGCGTCATACTCGTCCAACCGCTGCGACTGGAACATGATTTTCCCGTCCCATTCGACCCCCAGCCAGCGCAAATCCTCGACGATGCCATCCACATGCTCGGGCCGGCTGCGTGTTCCGTCTATATCTTCGATGCGCAGCCGCAGCACGCCGCCACCCGCCCGCGCCAGATCCATCGCCATCAGCGCCGACCAGCCATGGCCGACATGCAACCGCCCCGTGGGACTGGGGGCAAAGCGGGTCACTATATGCTGTGGTGCGGCGGATTGAGTCATACTCGCTCTTGACGAAAGATAGTGGTTAATGCTGTCATGCGGGTGTCACGCTTCTGGTGGATCAGCGGCGGGGACAAGGGGGAAGAAGGTTCCTATGTACCATCCCGACCTCATACGGCATCCGGAAAACTGCCCGGCGCTGGTTTTGAATGCAGATTATACGCCGCTCAGCTATTATCCCCTGAGCCTGTGGCCGTGGCAGACCGCGATAAAGGCGGTTTTTCTGGAGCGGGTCGACATCGTCGCCAGCTACGAGCGGGAGGTGCATAGCCCCAGCTTCCAGATGAAGATCCCCTCGGTCATCGCGCTCAAGCAATATGTGAAGCCGTCCGAACATCCCGCCTTCACGCGCTTCAACCTGTTCCTGCGCGACAAGTTCGCCTGCCAATATTGCGGATCGACCAGTGACCTGACGTTCGACCATGTCGTGCCGCGCCGCGCCGGTGGCCGCACCACCTGGGAAAATGTCGCGACCGCCTGCTCGCCCTGCAATCTGCGCAAAGGCGGCCGCACCCCCAAGGAAGCGCATATGCAGCTGCATGTGACGCCGATCCGTCCGACCAGTTGGCAGCTTCAGGAACATGGCCGTGCTTTTCCGCCGGGCTATCTGCATGAAAGCTGGCACGACTGGCTCTATTGGGACGTGGAACTGCTCGCCTGACGGGCTGGGTGCTGTCCTATTCGAGCTTCGTCGGATAGGAGGACAAAGGTTTTCCCAACGCTAGCCTGTCGCTACCCGCGCAACGATATGTCCGAAGTAGGAAATATCCTGAGCGATTTTGCGGGAAAAGTGCGAAGTTAAGCGCGTCCCTCAGACCGGCAGCCAGTCGAGGTCCATGTCCTTATACCGGTTCGTATAATGGCCGATATCCTCCAACCGTGCGAGGTCGAGCAAGGTGATGCGTCCATTGGCGCGGCTGATCAGGCCTTCCTGCTCCATCTGGCGGATCATGCGGTTCACATGCACCGAAGTGAGGCCGATGGAATCGCCGATTTCCTCCTGCGTCAGCTTGAGGTCGAAGCTGTCGGTGATCGCGTCGTCGGTGACTCGCAAACGGTCGAACATGTCGAGCAGGAAGGACGCGACCCGCGCCTTGGCGGACGTGCGGCCCAGCGCCGCCAGCCGGTCGGTCATGGAAACGCGCTCCGCATTGGACAACAGGAAGAGCAAGGCCGCGACGCGCGGATATTCCTCCAGCAACCGCCGCAGCGACTGCTTGTCGAAGGGGCACACCACCACATCGGTCAGCGCGACCAGCGATTCCGGCGCGCGGGAGTAGATGGTGCTGGCCGACCCGATGAAATCGCCCGGGAAATAGACGCGCAAAATCTGGCGGCTGCCGTCGGGCAGAATGACGAAGCTCATGGCCCGCCCTTCGCGCAGGACATAAAGTTCGGTCACGGCCTCGTTTACACGCTGGATCATTGCGCCGCGCTTTATGCGGCGCGGATTCTCCTCAAGCCGTTCAATTGCTTTCTTTTCCGCATCCGACAGAGGCACATCCTTGGCCAGTCTTTCCGCGAAACAACTTGTTGCCACTCAGTGCAGCCTTCTTCCAAGGTTGTCGTTACGATGGCAAAACGCCCCAGTCGCCCTTTTGGCTGCATTTTCGCTCCGCGCACTAAACTCGATCAATGTCCGCTATATTGTTGCGGCTCGTGCCATGTCGCCTTTTGCAAGACGGGGATCGCCCCTCACGCCGCCTTGCGAACGGCGCAATTGCCGCTATTAACCCTGACCAATGGACCGCATTCACATTCGCGGCGGCAACCGCCTCAACGGCCGCCTTCCGATCTCCGGCGCAAAGAACGCCGCCCTGACGCTGCTCCCCTGCGCACTGCTGACCGACGAGCCTGTCACGCTGCGCAATCTGCCGCGTCTGGCGGATGTCGACAGCTTCGGTCATCTGCTGAACCAGCTTGGCGTATCGACCATGATCGAAGGCGCGCGGCCGGAGGATTTTGGCCGCGTCATGACGATGCGCGCTGGCCGCGTGACCTCGACCGAAGCGCCCTATGACATCGTGCGCAAGATGCGCGCGTCGATCCTGGTGCTTGGCCCGTTGCTCGCGCGCGCAGGCGAAGCGCGGGTGTCGCTGCCCGGCGGCTGCGCCATCGGCAACCGCCCGATCGACCTGCACCTAAAGGCGCTCGAAGCGTTCGGCGCACAGATCGAGATTGCAGCGGGCTATGTCCGCGCCAGCGCGCCCGATGGCGGTTTGCCCGGCGGTATCTTCACCTTTCCCGTCGTTTCGGTCGGTGCGACCGAGAACGCCTTGATGGCCGCCGTGCTCGCCAAGGGAACCTGCATCCTCGAAAATGCCGCGCGCGAACCGGAAATCGTCGATCTTTGCCGCCTGCTTCTTGCCATGGGCGCGGACATCGAGGGCGTGGGCAGCGATCGCCTCGTCATCCACGGTCGCGAGCGGCTCCATGGTGCAACCTATCGCGTGATGCCCGACCGGATCGAGGCGGGCAGCTATGCCTGCGCGGTCGCGATCGCCGGGGGCTCGGTCGATCTCGTCGGCGCCAATGCGGATGACATGCACGCGATCCTCGCGGCGCTCCGCGAAGCGGGCGTCGATGTCGAAGCGCATCGCGACGGCATCCGCGTCTCTTCAGACGGTAAGCTCAAGCCTCTGACGATTTCGACCGCGCCTTTCCCGGCGTTCCCCACCGATATGCAGGCGCAGTTCATGGCGATGCTGACGTTGGCGGACGGCGCGTCGGTGCTGACCGAGACGATCTTCGAGAACCGCTACATGCACGTTCCCGAACTCGCGCGCATGGGTGCCGACATCGCGGTCAATGGGCGTACCGCCGTGGTGCGGGGTGTGTCCGGGCTCGTCGGCGCGCCGGTCATGGCGACCGATCTACGCGCCTCGATGAGCCTCATCCTTGCTGGCCTCGCCGCACAGGGCGAAACGCAGGTCAATCGCGTCTATCATCTCGACCGGGGTTATGAGCGGCTTGAAGAAAAACTGTCTGCCGTGGGTGCCGACATCGAACGGGTCAGCGATGGCTGACGGGCGCGGGCTGGCGACCGATCGCGCAGCGCTGCTGGCGCTCTATGATCTCGACAGCGGCGGCTTCCGCACGCTGGACGAGATCACGGACTTTGCCGCGCAGCTATGCGACGCACCGATCGCCCTCGTCAGCATCGTGGAGGATGTGCGCCAGCGCTTCCTTGCGCGCACGGGTCTCGATGCGGAAGAAACACCGCGCGACGTTTCCTTCTGCGCTCATGCGATGACGGGGCGGGACATCTTCATCGTCCCCGACGCCGCAGTCGATCCCCGATTTGCCGACAATGCGCTCGTCACGGGACCGCCGCATATCCGCTTCTACGCAGGCGCGCCCCTGATCGATTCGAACGGGCATGGCTTGGGCGCGCTCTGCATCATCGATACGCAGCCCCGCACCGACCTGACGCCGCTCCAGCGACAGGGGCTGGCCCTTTTGTCCCGGCAGGTCATGGTGGAACTGGAGGGCCGCCGTCGCGACCGCGACTTCATCGCCCAGCAAAGCCTGGATGCAGCTGCTGTCGCCGACAGCGACCGCATGTTCCGCACGCTTGCCGACACTATGCCGCAAATGGTCTGGTCGACGTTGCCCGACGGCTATCACGATTACTACAACGCGCGCTGGTACGAATATACCGGCATGCCGGTCGGGTCGACTGATGGAGAGGGGTGGAACGGCATGTTTCATCCCGACGATCAGGATCGGGCGAAGGCAATCTGGCAGCACAGTCTCGACACCGGCAAACCTTACGATATCGAATATCGCCTTCGCCATTCAAGCGGTGAGTATCGCTGGACGCTGGGTCGAGCGTTACCGATTCGCGACAGCGAAGGCGTCATCATTCGCTGGATCGGGACCTGCACCGACATTCACGAGCAAAAGCTGTTGCTCGATGAACGCGAGATGATCGCGCATGAACTGTCGCATCGGATCAAGAATATCTTTTCGGTCATCGGCGGCCTTATCGGCCTGTCCGCACGCACCCATCCTGAGATTGCTGCGGTCGCGGACGATCTGCGCGACCGCATCTTGTCGCTGGGGCGCGCGCATGATTTTGTACGACCGCACAGCTCCGGATCCACGCCGCCGATCGGCGAAGGCCGCTTACAGGGCATATTGAGCCAGATTTTCGCACCTTATCGCGGCCCTGAGGGTCCGCGCATCCTCCTGTCAGGCGAAGACCCCGCGATCGACGATCGCTCCGCCACGCCGTTGGCGCTGATCTTTCACGAGCTTGCCACCAATGCCGCCAAATATGGCGCGCTGTCTACCAGCAGTGGCCGCGTCCTTCTGAATGTCGCGGCCGAAGACCGCAACATTCGGATCGACTGGGTGGAGGAAGGCGGCCCCGCCGTGACGCCAGTAGATCATGAAGGCTTCGGCAGCCGTCTGATGATGCTGAGCGCGGAACGGCAGCTGGGTGGTCGAATCGAGCGGGACTGGAACGAAGCGGGCTTGCGGATCAGCCTCTTGATACCATCGAGGGCGATGAGCCGGACGACAGGAAGGGCGTAAAGCCAGCTATCTCCGTTGACTGCAATTCTGGCGTTTCTGCTGCGGCGAGCGTCAGCGCCGCAGAGATGCTGGGCGCGCGAAACGGTTTGGTGACGACGCCGAGCGCGGCGACGGATGCCTCCCCGATCTGGGCGGGGTTTGCCGTGACATAGATCACGCGGATGCCATGGCGCATGGCCAAGTCCATGCCGATCGAAGGGCCGGTAGGTCCATCGCGTAGGTTGAGATCGACGAGCGCGATATCGCATCCGTCAGCCGATTCGAGCGCGGCCTCCCGATCGGCGGCAATCGCGCCAACTTCGAACCCTGCGTCTTCGACGATCTGCTCGATTTCCAATGCGACGAAAATCTCGTCTTCGACGATCAGAACCTTCTTGCTCATCCCAACGCCCACGACTGTCCCGCGATTGTAATGCTACCGCTCCCTAGTAGTTCCCGCACGAGCAAAAGAATCTTGATCCATGGCAAGATGTGCCATTTCAGGTCGCATCCGTCGTCCACATAGTTTCGAAGTTCGTACCCTTCATAAGCAACACGGTGGCTGGATACCCGGCGCCCTGCGCCTTCTGTGCGGTTTGCTTGGCGCTCGCCACGGCCTCTTCCTGCGTCGCGAACGGACCATAATATTTATTGTCCAGATTGATCTTCCACGTTCCCTCATGTTCGACGACGATGTAGCGGGCATGGGGCAGAGCCATGATCAAAGAACCTCCGTATTGTAATGATGCCAGGCCATGACGGCAGCTGCGCCGCGATGCGGTCGCCATGCTTCCGCCAATTCGCGCGTCAATTTCTCGCTGGGACGCTTGGGCAAGCCGAGGATGCGTCCGACCTCGATCTGAACCGCAAGATCGCCCGCCGGCCAGATGTCCGGCCGCCCTTCCGCGAACAGCAGATAGATTTCCGCAGACCAGCGGCCGATGCCCTTGATTTTCGTCAGTTGCGCAATGGCGTCCTCATCATCGGCGGGCAGGGCGGTGAGGTCCAGTTCGCCTGACAGGATGAGGTCGGCGAGGCTGCGGGCATAGCCCTGCTTCTGCCGCGACAGTCCGCAAGCCCGCAAAGCATCGAAGTCGCGCGCGATCAGCGCGTCAGGCGCGCAGCCAAGCCCGAGTTCCGTTTCCAGCCTGCGCCACACCGCAGCGGCGGATGCGACGCTTACCTGCTGGCCGAGGATCGTGCGCAACAGCGTTTCGTAGCCGGGCGCCCGCATCCGCGGCTCGGGATAGCCGACCCGCGCGATCGCCGCCGCGAACCCCGGCTCGATGCCTGCGATCGCGTCCAGACTGGCGCGCAACTGTTCGGCGGTCGTCACCATGACCCGTCTCTTCTCTCTTGATCTCGCGTCGATGCTCCGCCAGAGCGACGCAAATCGTGCAGGAGAATGGATAGATGCCCCAACTGATTGTGGTCAACCGCGCTGGTGAGGAACAGGCCGTCGATGGCGGTGCCGGCCTGTCGGTGATGGAAGTTATCCGCGACAACGGCTTTGACGAACTGCTGGCGCTGTGCGGCGGCTGCTGTTCGTGCGCGACCTGCCATGTCTATGTCGATCCGGCCTTCGCCGCTGCGCTGCCCGCGATGAGCGAGGACGAGAACGACCTGCTCGATAGCTCCGACCATCGCAACGATACCAGTCGCCTCTCGTGCCAGGTCGTGCTGACGGATGCGCTGGACGGCTTGCGCGTCACGATTGCGCCCGAAGACTGATCGAACGCTGGCAGCAGCGGCGGATGACTGCCGCTGCGACAGGCCTTAGCGGCTGGCCGCTGCGTAGAGGGCAATGGCCGCAGCGTTCGAGACGTTGAGGCTTTCCATGCGCGGGCTGATCGGCAGCTTGGCGATGATGTCGCAATGGGCGATGCTGTTGTGGCGCAGCCCTTCGCCCTCGGCGCCCAGCACCAGCGCCACGCGGGATTCGCCGATCGCGTCGCCCAGCACCGTGTCCGCATCGCCATCCAGACCGATCCGCCAATAGCCCGCCTCCGCAATCTCATCGAGCGCGCGCGCGAGGTTCACCACGCGCACCCACGGCACGATCTCCAGCGCGCCCGACGCTGCCCGCGCCAGCACCCCCGATTCGGGCGGCGCATGCCGATCCTGCGTCACGATGCAGAGCGCGTCGAACGCCGCAGCCGAGCGCAGGATCGCACCGACATTGTGCGGATCGGTCACCTGATCCAGCACCAGCACGGGCCGCTTGTCATCCTGCCCTTCTTCCAGCACTTCGCCCAGCCAGACATCGTCCAATGGCTCCACTTCCGCCACGATGCCCTGGTGCGGCGCGTCGGACGGGACCATGCGGCCGAGGTCGGCGACGTCGGAATAGACGATCGGCAGGACCGGCGGCAGTTCCATCGCACCGATCGCCTCGCGCGTGCCCCAAATCTTGCGCACGGTGCGGTTTGGATTGGCGAGCGCGGCGGTCACGGCATGGCGACCGTAAAAACGCGGGAAGTTGCCCTTGGGCTTGGCGGAGCGATGACCTTTTTTCATGATCGCGCTCTTTTCACATCCACCCATTGACAGGCAAGCCTCCTTTCGCCATTGAGCCGCCTCCAGCGCGGCGATGACAAAAAAATCGTGGCGTCAGGCACTGGACAGGTGGCCGAGTGGTTAAAGGCAGCAGACTGTAAATCTGCCCGGGTTTCCCGTACGCTGGTTCGAATCCAGCCCTGTCCACCATCTCTCAACATCGACGCGACAGAGCTTGCCCTTAGTGGGACAGGGTCAGGCCGATCCACAGCGTGCGCGGCGTGCCGAGATCGATCGATCCACCCGAATTACGCGTCACGACGCGCTCGTCGAACAGATTCTCGCCGCGCAGCACGATCGAAACGGCGCGCGTCAGCGGCATCCGCGCCTGGGCATCGACTGTGAACGCGGCGGGTAGGGCGTCGCTTTGCAGATCATCCTCATATTGACGCGAGACATAGCGCAGCGTGGTAGACAGCGTCGCGCCATCGCGCGGCTTCCAGGCGATCGTGCCGCTTGCCGCGTGGGCTGGCGTCTGAGAGGGGCGCAAGCCGTCAAATTCTTCGCCCGGCGCATCGACCCTGGCATGGCTGTAGGCATAGGATGCCGACAGATCGAACCGGCCGAATGATGCCGCCGCGGTCAGTTCGACGCCCTTCGCCACGACCGCATCGACGTTGCGCCGCTGCCGCACCGTAGGCGACAGGGTGACGTTGGCGATCGCATCGTCGAGCCGATTGATGAAGGCGGTGGCGGAAAGCGTCACGCCTTGCGCCGGGGTGAGGTCGATGCCCGCTTCCACGCCCTTCAGCGTCTCCGGTTTCAAGTCCGCATTGGCCTGCGTGGTGATCGGGAACACCACGAACGGGCGATAGAGTTCGTTGAGCGTGGGCAGGCGGAAGCCGGTATAGCCTGACGCACGCACCGACATGACGCGTCCGGCATGCCACACCGCGCCCGCCCGTCCTGACGCCTGCCATTCCGACCGGTCTTTGAAGCGATCGCCTGTGGCCGCACCCGTCGTCGCACTCACCTGCTGATAGAAGCCGTTGCGGATCGACCAGCGATCGGCGCGTACGCCGCCCGTCAGGATGATGTCGCCGATCGTCCAGTCATCCTCCACGAACGCGCCGCGCGTCCACTGCTCGCCGCCCGCATGGCGTAGGAAGGTGCGCGGATTGGCGGCGAGATTGGCGTTGTAGGCGTCCTCATACATGTCGCCGGTCGCGAAGCGTGTATCGACGCCTAGCCGCAGAACATGGCCGCCGCCCACCGGCGGGCGCAGCTCGATCTTGCCGCCCAATCCGGTCGAGGGCGTATTGCGCTGATCGAGTGACTTGCGGAACGTCGAGGGGGATATGACGATGTTGGAAAAGTTGCGCGCTTGCACATAGGCGAGCGCATCGACCTGCCAAGGCCCTCGCCCGATGTAGCGCAGGCTCGCATCCTGTCCCTGGCTCATGCTGTCCGCACCCCTGAAACGCAGCGTACGATCGTCGCGAAACAATGTGGCGCGAAATTGAATCTCGGACGTGGAGGACAGCGGGGCGACGGC
>CAJYHD010000675.1 GCA_913773715.1 uncultured Sphingobium sp. | reverse complement strand
AACGTGTAGCTCAGTTCCAGGTCGGTGGTGAATTTCGCGCCAAATATCTGGTTCGCGATGCCGTTGGTCTGCCCGTAATCCTGCGCGCTGGTGAACGAGCTATAGTAGTTCTCGCGCACGTTGAAGCTGAGGTTGTCAAGCGACCAGCTCGCGTTGAAGACGGCCCTGTGCTTTGGCGCGAGATTTTCGGCATCGATCAGTTGCGCATCGTCGATGATCCGGGCGTCATATTGTCTGACCTTGGTCTGGTTGTAGTTATAGGCGAGCGAGAAATTCAACAGCGCTTCGCTCAGCTTGGTGCGCCAGGTGCCGACCACGTCGATGCCCCGGGTGCGCGTGCGAAAGCCGTTGGTGAAATACTGGACCTCGCCGCCCACACCGACCGGCACCAGAGCCGACTGTGCCGCGATATCGGCCGCCGTGACGACGAACGGCGACGTCAGGCCGATCCGGTTACGCAGATCGATCTGATAGCCGTCGACCGTGATCGTCATGTTGCGGACCGGCTTCAGGATGATGCCGGCACCGTAATTGGTCGATTTTTCAGGAGTGAGCTGGGTCGCGCCGAAATAGCGGGCCACCGCCGTGTTGGTGGGGAAGGTGCCGCTCTGGACGCCGCGGAAGTTGGTGGTGATGATCGACACGTTGGACTGGCCCGGCGACGGCGCATGGAAGCCGGTGCCGATGCTGCCGCGCACCGACAACCCCTCGCTGAGCTTGTAGAGCGCGTTGACCTTGCCCACCCAGGCATCGCCGAACGTGTTGTAATGTTCGTATCGGCCTGCCGCGCCGACGGTCAGGGCGTCCGTCAGGTCGGTTTCGAGTCCGACATAGGCGCCATAGGCCTTCTGCCGGAAACTGCCGGCCGACAACGGACTGGTGCCGGCATAGCCGCTGGCCCCCACGCCCTGTGCCGCGGTCGTGCCGGAGAAGGTGTAAACCCCCGGCGCGGTCTGCGTGTAGAGTTGCTGGGGGGCGCCATAGGGGCCTGCGGCGTAGGATTGCAGATCACCCGCGGTTTGTTCGTAGGTTTCCTGGCGGTATTCGGCCCCGGCGGAGATCGTCAGCGGTGCGGCAAGGCCGAGGTTTAGGGCATAGGTGAAATCGGCGTTGGCGTTCACTTCCTTCTGGATCAGGTTGCCGAATTCGAAGCGTGTCTGCGTCGCCGGGCCGAACGAGAAATTGGCCGAATTGTACATCGACAAGGACAGCTTGTTCCGGGCCAGCGTGCCCGACACGTCATAGGTGAAGTCGCCGCTTTTCCCCTTGTAGCCCAAAACGCCATATGCCTCCTGCGTCCTGCCGACGAAGCGGGGCGTGAAACCGGCCGGATAGAGCTGTGCAAACCGAAACGTGTTGGCGTCGCGGACGAAACCGCCCGCGGGGCAGGTCGCATTGCCCGACGGGCAGGGCGTGAGGTAAAAGACGTTGTTGAACGCGGCGTTGGCGCCGAGTGTGCGCGTCACGCCGGTCGTATCCACCGCCGTGCTCGTCACCGATGCGCGGTAGTTGAAACTCTGGTCGCCCTTGTTCTCAGCGTAGTTCGCAAAGACGTAGATCTTGCTGTCGTCGGTTACGTTGATTTCCGAGTTATAGACGGTTTTGAAGCCGTGCGAGGGCGAATTGCCCCAGATCTGCGCCCGTCCCGGATAGTTCGGCAGCTTCGACATCAGCGCGGGAAAGTTCAGCGCGAAATTCGCCGCCGACACGCGGGTCCGGCCACGGCTCGTCTGCCCGTCGTCGTCATATTCCCCCGTGACGTTGATGAACCCCCAGTCGCCCTTCACGCCGGCATTGGCCGCGATCTGGTAGCTGTCGCCGTCGCCGGCATAGAATTGCCCGGCCCGGCCGACGAGTTCGAAGCCTGCGTCGCGGCGCAGCCCGTAGTTGAGCACGCCTGCGATTGCGTCCGAGCCATATTGTGCGGTCGCGCCTTCACGCAGGACTTGCAGGCTGCCGATGGCCAGCGATGGAATGGCGGAAATATCCGGCCCCTGTGCGCCGCGGCCAAGGCCCGTGTCGCTGCCGCCATAGACCTGGACCAGCGCCGAGCGGTTGTAGCGCTTGCCGTTCAGCATCACGAGGACCTGATCCCCGGCCAGCCCGCGCAACGATGGCGAGCGGACGAAGGTGGAGGCGTCGGAAATCGAATTCTGCCCCGCGTAGAAGGACGGCACGATGTTCTTGAGCTGATCCACCATGTTGGCGGCCGGCTGCGTCGTCAGCTCCGCGGCGCTGATCACGTCGACGGGCGACGGCGAGTTGGTGAGCGTACGGTCGGTGCGGCGGGTGCCGAGGACGACGATATCACCGGCGGGCTGTTCGGCGACGGCCGGGGCGGTTGCCGCGGCGGCATCCTGCGGATCGACCGCCGGTGCGGTGTCGGGCAGCGACGTGCCGGCGGTTTTCACACGCTCCGCAGCGGCCGTTTGCGCCGGAACGATGGCGATGGCTCCGGTGGTATCGGTCTTGTAGGAAAAGCTGGTGCCGCTCAACAGGCCGTTGAGTGCGGCATCGGCTGACAGGAAACCCCGCACGCCGCGCGATCGGGTCGCGCGCAGATCGTCGGCCTTGTAGATGATCTGCCGCCCCGACTGATGAGCATAGGCGTCCAGCGCCGATTTCAGGCTGCCCGCCGCAATATCATATCGACGCGCCTGCACCTGTGCCTGAGCCGGTGCGGCCATGACGACGAGACATGTGCTGGCTGCCAGAGCCGCCACGACGTTCTCTTCCGCATTCGTTAGTCCCCCTTGCCCGTTCCCACCTGACGGGTCTCATCGGGAAAGACAAACAAGTGTCACGGAACCGTAATGCCTCAACTCGATATTTTTACGGTATCGCCGTCACGGCTGATCTTCAGGCCGTAAGCATCGCGCAGCAGCCGGGAAAACGCCTCGACATTTGAAGCACGAAACGATCCGCCGACGCGGATACTTGCCGCCTGCCGATCGGCAACGATGATCTTCAAGCTATTGTAACGATTGAACTCTGCTGCGGCATCCTCGAGCGGCGTCTCATCGAAGGCGAGAATGCCATCGCGCCAGGCCAAGCGTTTTTCCACCTTTTGTTCGGACCGCTGGGTGACGAGCATCGAAGACCCCTGGCTGATCGCGAAGGCCCCGTCGGTGAGCGTCGCCGAGCTGGCCGGCGCTGCACCGGACTCTTGCGCATCGTCGACGCGGACCCGCCCGTGCAGCACCGCCACCGTCACCTTGCCCGCGTCCCGGCGAACAGAGAATCGGGTGCCCAGGACGGTTACGGTCTTGGCCCCGGCATGGACAACGAACGGGTGGGCGGGATCACGGGCGATTTCGAAAAACGCCTCCCCGTCATCGAGCCACACTTCGCGGCGACTGCGCGACACGGCCGCTCGCACCGCCGTCTTGGTGTTGAGTTCGACCCGGCTTCCGTCCGCCAGCGCGACCGACCGGCGGGCACCCAACGGCGTGTCGTATCGGACCAGCGGCGTCGGGCGATCGTGCGAGCGCCAAGCGAGCCCCACCGTTCCCAACCCGATCGCCAGCGCCAGGGATGCCGCCAGCGCTGCCGGCCACCAGGGGCGGTGGCGCTGCAACCGTTCGTCGGGCCGGACGCCGAGCGAACCGATCCGGTCCGCCTCGCGCCAGCTGTGCCGCAGGCGCCAATATGCGGCCTTGTTGCCATCCGCTTCGGTCAGCCACGCATCGAGCATCGCCTGGTCGGCGTCGTTCCAGTCCGCATGCTCACGCCGGATGATCCACGCCGCTGCGGCGTCCGATGCCTCTTGCGCGCGGCTCACTGGTCGCCCTCGCGGCTGCGCCGGCGCAGGAAGCGTTGGCGGACGATCTTGCCGGTGCCGCCGAGCATGAAATCGGCGAGCGCCTTCATGCCCATCGCGAGCTGCCGTTCCACCGCATCGATG
>CAJYHD010000674.1 GCA_913773715.1 uncultured Sphingobium sp. | reverse complement strand
CGACCTCACTAGCACCATTTCGCCCGCGCGGAAGGATCAATTGCGTACGCCGGTCCCGGAGGTGACGCGTGATGACCAAGAGATCGGGAAGGGAAGCGACGGCACGGGCGCTAATGACGTCATAGTGCCCCTTGACGCTTTCCACCTTTGCTTGCGTCACTGCGACATTGTCTAACCCGAGCTTGCAAGCGGCGTCGTGGAGAAATTTCGCCCGCTTGCCACGTGGTTCGACGAGCATGATCGACCCATTCCACAGGATGCCGACAACGATGCCGGGAAAGCCGGCACCCGAACCGACGTCCAACCATGACGTCGCGCCCGCCATAGCCAAGGGCACCAACTGTGCTGAATCGGTTAGATGCCGACCCCACATGCTGGCGCACGTCACGGGGGAGATCAGGTTCTGGCGGGCGTTCTCCTCAACGACCATCGCACCAAAAGTGGCCAATTTATCGACCTGTTCAGTGCTAAAGCGCCGTTCGCACCAACCGCGTGCGTCGTCCTCGGTCATGCTCTTCGCCTCGCATGAAGCCATAGCGCGGCCAACGCAGCCGGGGTGACTCCCCGTACGCGCGACGCGGCACCCAATGTTTGTGGTCGGGATTGGCTCAGTCGTTCGATCATCTCGTTCGACAGACCAGCGATCGCGCGCAATGCCTCGTCGCCGGTATCGATCACTACCTCGCTATCACGCCGCATCCGCTCGATCTCCTCGGCCTGCCGAGCGAGGTACGGAGCGTACCGCCGGTCCTCCTCGGCCTCGCGAACTAGATCGATGTCTGCATCCTCCACAGCCAAGCCTGCGGCAAGACGGGACCGCATCTCCATCCGTCGTGCGACATGGTCGCAGCGGGCAGCCGTTAGGCAACCAATCTCCGCCGCCCATGCCGATAGCCGCGCTTCGGCATTGTCGGCTCGCAGGGCCAGACGATATTCGGCACGCGCGGTCAGCATCCGGTACGGCTCGCTGATCCCCTGCAATACCAGGTCATCGATCATCACCCCGATATACCCGGCAGCGCGGTCGATGATGGCGGGGGGTAGGTCGAGTGCAAATCCTGCCGCGTTGAGGCCCGCGACGACCCCTTGTGCCGCCGCCTCTTCGTAACCGGTAGTCCCGTTCAACTGACCGGCGCAGAAGATGCCGGGCAGCGCCGGCAAGGCGAGCCGGTGATCGAGCGCGCGCGGATCGATATGATCGTACTCGACCGCATAGCCCCATTGCGAGATGACTGCCTGTTCGAGGCCCGCAACCGAGCGAACCATTTCCTCCTGAACGTCGACGGCCAGCGACGTCGATATACCATTGGGATAGACGGTAGTGTCGTCGAGGCCCTCGGGCTCGAGGAAGATCTGGTGCCCATCGCGGTCGCCGAAGCGGTGGACCTTGTCCTCGATCGAGGGGCAATAGCGCGGCCCGCCGCCCTCGATCGCGCCCGAATATAATGGGGAAGTATCGAGCCCCGCAGCGATGATCGCGTGGGTGTTGCTGTTGGTGCGCGTAATCGCGCAGGCGAGCTGCGGCAGGCGGTCGCCCTCGCTCATCGGCGACATGCGCCAATCGTCTTCGTCTGACGGCTGCGGCTCCAGCCGCGCCCAATCGATCGACCGCCCGTCGAGCCGGGGGGGCGTGCCGGTCTTCAATCGCGCCATCGGCAGATCAAGGTCGCGCAATTGCGCTGCGAGGATCGTGGAAGGTCGTTCGCCGACACGGCCGCCGACCTCGCGATCGAGCCCACGGTAGATACGTCCGCCCAGGAACGTGCCAGTTGCCAACACAACGGCTGGCGCACCCAGCGCGTCACCATCGGCAAGCGTGACACCGCCCACGCCGCCCGGCTTGATGATAAGGGAGACCGCCTCGCCCTCGACCTGTTCGAGCGTGCCGAACGCCGCCAGTTGTCGCTGGATTGACTTACGGTAGCGGGAACGGTCCGCCTGGATGCGGGGACCTTGAACGGCCAGCCCCTTCGACCGATTGAGCATCCGGTAATGGATCGCCGCGTCATCCGCCGCACGCGCCATCAGGCCGTCCAGCGCGTCGACCTCCCGAACGAGGTGGCCTTTGCCCAGACCGCCGATTGAGGGGTTGCACGACATGACGCCGATATGCCGGATCGACTGACTGACAAGCGCAACGCGCGCGCCACGTCTCGCCGCAGCAGCAGCCGCTTCGGTGCCGGCATGGCCACCGCCCACGACGATGACGTCAAACTGTTTCACGTGGAACACTCATTTTCCGAGACAGAAGCGTCCGAAGAGGGCATCGAGCATCGCCTCGGTCGCATCGCGCCCTACTATCTCGGCGAGTGTGCGGTTGGCAACGCGGACATTCTCGGCATCAAGGAGTGGATCGACACCATCAACCTGCCGCAGCGCTACGATCGCGCGAGACACCAAATCCCGGTGTCGACGGTGAAGGTGGACCTCGTCGACGTCACCCAGCAGCGCTCGCGCCCGCACTCCGATCACGTCCCACAGACCTTCGATCGTCGCGCCGTCATGGATGGAGGTCATTACGTCCACCGAACCGGCATCGATCGTCCGTTCGTCTGCACGGGCAGCGACCCGAAGGGATCCGTCGGGGGCCTCGCCGGGCGTGCCGAGCCACAACACGAGGTCCGCGCCGTGAATGAGCCGTCGTGCCCGCTCGATACCAATCACCTCGACGGGGTCGGACGTCTGCTCCGTCAGCCCTGCGGTATCGACCAGTCGGAAGGGAAGGCCAGCCCGTGTCACCGAAGCTTCCAGAACGTCACGCGTCGTACCCGCAATGGGGGTGACGATGGCCGCGTCCCTGCCGAGCAGCGCGTTGAACAGCGACGACTTGCCCGCGTTCCGTGGCCCCGCGAGAACCACCAACACGCCATCCCGCAGCCGCTCGACTGGTGGCCTTGCGAGTGTCGTCGCCATGTCGCCAGTCAGCGGTGCGATTTGCGTCGTAATGCTCGAGGGAGTTACCGAGGCGACATCTCCCTCGTCGCTGAAGTCCAGGTCGGCTTCGATTTGCGCGGCAATCATGCTCAGCCGCTCCAGCCAACCATCGACCAATCGTGAGATACCGCCTTCCGCGACCGCCAACGCCGCCCGCCGCTGCATCTCGGTTTCCGCATTCAACAGGTCGGCGAGGCCCTCGGTCTCGGTGAGGTCGAGGCGACCGTTCGTCAGCGCGCGCCGCGTGAACTCGCCCGGTTCGGCCAGGCGAAGCCCCGTCAGCGCGGCCAAGCATCGTTCCACCGCTGCCACGACCGCACGACCGCCGTGCAGGTGAAACTCGACGAGATCCTCACCGGTCGCGGTGTCGG
>CAJYHD010000673.1 GCA_913773715.1 uncultured Sphingobium sp. | reverse complement strand
ACCCGATCGCCGACACCACGGCTTCGGTGGCCCTGACGGCCGTCCTAGCTACCGTGGTGGCGATCTTCGCGCCCGTCTCGATCGCATCCTGCGCGACGGCACGCACCGACAGCGCGAACTCGACGGCACGGAACGCCTTCTCCGCGATCGACAGCGCCGCATAGCCCTTCGACTTTTCCCCGAAGAACCCCTTCGCAGCGGCGGCCATGTCGCCATAATAGCCGACCTCCGCCGTCGCAGTCCGCGCGGTGAACAGGGCGTTGGTCCGTCGCTCGGCCGCCTGCCGCTTCGCGGCGTCGCTGATCTGGGCGTCCAGCACCAGTTGCCGCTCACGGGCATCGGTCAGGCGCTGCTGGTCAGCGATATGCGCCGTGAAGATCGCACCCAGATTACCCAGCGCCCGGCCGGTTTCGCCAAAAGCGTCCGCCATGCCGCGCGCAGCGTCGCTCGCGTTGGTCGCGATGGCGTCAAGCAACAGCCCTTGATGCTCCAGCGCATCGTTCGCCGCCCGCGTCTGCACCTGCACCTGAAACTGCGCATCGGCGATGGCGACCTGTTTCTGAATGTAGGTATCACGGAACGGTCCCGGTTCCTTGAACATGGCCGCCCCCTCCCGCTCGGCACGGATGCGCGCCATTGCGGTGGCGCGCGCCTGATCGGTCGCACCGATCAACCGCAATTCCTCGCGCAGGTCGGCAAGACGGTCGTCTGCCGCGCGATCCTGCACGATGAACCGATTGCCGACCGCAGTGGCGTTCAGCGCGGCTTGCGCCTGCTGTTGATCCTTCAGCGCTTTCGTCGCGCGATCCGCTTCCTTGGTCAGGCCCTGCTGCTGTGCGGCCTCGATCGCCGCCAGCAACGGCAGGTCGGCCATGCGCTGTTGCACCTGACGGCTCGCCTCCTCCGCCGTTAGCTTGCCATCGGCCATTTCGGCATTCACCTCGGCCTGTATGCGCGCTTCGTCACGCATCACCGCAGCGCTCTTGGCAGACGTCGAGACACGCTCGGCGATAGCAAGGCGTACCTGACGCGAAACCATGGCGTCGATGTCGGCTTGCTTCTTGATCGCAGCGCTTTCCGCCTTCACGCGCGCCTCGGCGATCAGTGCCGCAGCGCCCGACACGCCATAGGCATCGGCCAGCTTGTAGAGATTCGCGATCTGCCGTTCGGTTGCCTCGGCCTCGCGCGCCAGCGCTTCGGCGTGGCGGTCGCGCTTGGCGGGGTCGGGCAAACCATATTCGGTGCCGATGCGGATGCGCGCGTTCTTCTTCGCTTCCGCCTGTACGCGCGCGCCCAGCTTCCCCAGATAGGCGTTCGCCACGTCGTATTGCTTGCCGATCGTCCTCTCGAATAGCGTCGGGTCTTTCCCGGTCACGAGAGCCGCCATTGCGCCCGGCTTGGAGATTTCGCCAAGGTACGCCTTCATGCCAACCGTACCGGCATAAAGGCCCGCCAGCGCGGTGCGGCCATACGAGGTCAGGTCATCCAGCACCGCTTTCACGTCGCTGCCCATGTCCGCCATGTCCTTGACGAACCCGTCCTTTATGTCTTTCCCGACGACGGTGAACAGCGCGCTGGCGGTATCGCCCCACGTGATCGTCTCTTCCTTCAGCTTCTTTAGCTGGCGCTCGGCAACCTCGGCCTGCTCGGCAGTCTTGCCCAGACCACGGGTCAGTTCGCTGTTCGACACGCCACGATTCATCTCGCGGACGAACAGGCCAAACCCGGCGGTCGCCACGCCCAGCACCGCGATCAGCGGCGTGAACGGAAGGATGAGAGCGCCGACGCTCGCGGCCATGGTGCGCAAGCCGATGCCCGCTGCCTGTCCCGCCTGATAGATTTGGCTGCCCTGCTGGATCAGTATTTGCATGGGCGGCTGCGCGGTCAGCAAACCTTGGATCACGTCGGGCATCTGCAACGCGACGATGCGCAGGCCCGCGCCGGCATTGTTCGCCGCGCGACCGACATCGGTATGCGCCCGCTCGGCTTCCCGCAGGCGCTGGGTCAGCACCTGCTGCTGTCGCGCATACTCGGCCGGCGGGGTCGCGCCATTTTGATAGAGGCGCGTGGATTCGGCGATTTCGGCGTTCAGCCGCTTCGTGGCAGCATACAACGGGTCAGTCGCCGCGCGCATCCGCTCGGCCGACGCGGCATCGGCCTCTTGAGCGGCATGGGATGCACGAACCATGTCGGCCAACCGCGCATGTTCATCGGCAAGCCGCTTGGCGCTCTGCGCCGCTGCCGCATTGGCGCGTGCCTCATCCTCCGCAGCTTTCGCGGCTAGGGCGCTGTAGGTAGCACCAGCGTCAACGGCTCGAACCCGTCCTACCCCGGTCGTGCGTTCCAAGGCCGCCTCGATCTGGGCACGCTCGGCCAGCACCGCATTGGTCTGGCGGGCTGCCGCCGTCCGGTCACGCTCTGCCTGCACTTCGCGTTCGACGGCCATGGCGGATCGTTCGCGAGCCTCTAGCGCGGAAAAGGTCGCGCCGGCATCAACGGCTCGGACGCGACCAACGCCCGTAGTACGCTCCAGTGCGAGATCGAGCCGGGCGCGCTCCAGCAACTGGGCGTTGATTGCCTCCAATGCGGTCCGCTCGCGGGCTGCACCGGCCTCGACCGCCGCTGCCCGATCGGCAGCAGCTTTCGACGCGACGGCGGCCTCACGGCTGCGGAGCGTGCTTTCCTGTTCGCGGATTCGCCCGGCCAGTTCGGTAAGGCCGCGCTGCTCGGCCGCAGCCGCAGCCGCTTCCGCCTTCATTCCGCGCAGTTCCTCGCGGGTGCGGCCGAACGCGCCGTTCTGCCGCTCCAGTTGGCGAACAATGCCTTCCCCGGCCTTTTCAACCTGCGCGATATCGCGCGCGGCATCGCGAGCGACACGGGTCGTGGCATTGCCAAACGCGAGGATAGCAGCCGTGGGCCGGCCTACGTCGACCATGTTACCGGTCGCCTGCTCGATCCGCTTGGCATCCGCCACGACCGACGCCTCGGCTGCACCCATCGCGGTTTCAAGCCGGTCGAGCGCCAGGTGCGACGCACCGGTATTGATGTCAAACCCGACCTCAAGGGCGGGCGCGGCATTGTCCATGTCGGTGTCCCTTGCGGTCAGGTTTGATCAGCCCAGCAGCATCCGCAGCCGGGACTCTTCGGTTTCGCGTTCGCGGATCGTGACGGGCGGCTTCCATGGCGGCGGGCAGGTTTCTTCCTCAGCCCGCCGGCCTTCGGCGATGTAGGCGACGGACATCGCGTGGATGGTCCGCAACTCCCATGTGCCGAGCGTGACGCCCGTCCCGGCCTGCCATGCGGTCAATTCGCTCCACCGGAGCGCGACGGGGGCCATGCCGCCGCCTTCGACCATGCCGATTTCGATCCAGCGCGACACGATGTGCGGCATCCGGCACGGCGGCATGGGCGGGTCGATCTTCTGCGCCTTCAGCGATTCCAGCCTGCTGGCGACTTTGCGCGCCGGCCCGGCTGCGCGCTTGCTTCCTTCGGGCGGCTTTGGCGTGGCGTGAAGCCACGCCAGATGCCGCGCGTAGAGCGTCAGTTCGTCGCCGAGCCGCCGGAGAAGTTTCCCCAGTTGTTGATGAACTTGTTCGCCTGCTCGATGATGAAGCCGAGGGCCGGGTCGGCATAGACCGCTTCGTGCAGGTCACGGCCGGTCAGTTCGCCGGACGACAGGTTTTCGAACCCGACGGTCAGGTCCGCCAGATCCTCGACCGCTTCCTTGCGACGCTCTTCGGCGCTGCGGGCGGTCAGCTTGCCCTCATTGTCGTTGTGCCGCGCCACCGATCGGGCGGTTTGCTTCGTCTCCAGTTCGGCGAACTGGCGCGAGGCGGGACCGTAGAACAGGATGCGGACCGGCTTGCCCTCGTGGAACAGCGGCGCACCGGCCGCGCTCTTGAGGTGCATGGCGGCAGTCTGGGTAACCTTCAGCTTCGAAACGTCCATGGATAAATCCTTCGCGGGTGTGATGCACCGACCCGCCCCGACACCCGCGACGAAGCGGGACGGGCCGATGCGGGGTTTCCGGTCGCGCCGGAACTGGGGGGTTAGGAGGCGGGTGTGCGCACGACCTTGGTGCAGATTTCGATGGTCGGGGTCGCCATCATCACCGGGTCCGCGCCGTCGACGGTTTCGGGCCATCCGAACACACGGCCCTGAAAATACCGCTTCTCGCCCGACTGGTAGGTCACGCGAAAGGCGTACAGCTTGTTCGTTTCGTCGTCGGCCGCCGTCTTGAACAGCGTCTGGCCGGCGTCGGTGTCGTCGTAGGCGAAACCGGGCTGCAACGACCCATAGTCGGCGCTGCCTTTCAGCTTCTGCTTGGCACCCTTCAGCGGCTGAAACTCGGTCTTGGCGAACGTCGCGCCGATGGTGCCGATCTTTTCGCAGTTGCCGCCCTCGGTATACGTCAGCGCGGCATAGCCGGCCACGTCCTGCGAGGCGGGCGCGGCGACGCTGATCGCGATCGCCGAGCCTGCTCCGGTCTGGAGACCCATATT
>CAJYHD010000672.1 GCA_913773715.1 uncultured Sphingobium sp. | reverse complement strand
ATGGCTGGTCGCGCCGCGCCGATGTGCAGGTTTCGACGCAATGGCGGCCCGACGATCATTGGTCGATCACCCTGGAAGGCGGCTATCGCAATCAGAAAATGCTCTGGGCCGACAACGGCTTCGTCCTGCCGCTGACCTATTCGGCATCGGCCGCACCGCCGCCGGTGTTGTCGAACATCAAGCTCGGCCCCGATGGCCGGCTGGTCGAGTCCCTGACCGTCACCTCGCTCGACCCGTTCGGGCCGGGCCGCGAATCGTTTCAACATGAAAGCCGCAATTACAATGGCCGCTTCCAGGTCGACTTCACCAATGACCGGCTGGAATTCAACGGCTGGGTCAACTACGCCCGGGCCGAAAATTATTCGAACAACATTTTCCACTGGATCCGCTTCAACCAGCAGCCTGAATTTGACATCATCTTCAACGACAAGCGCGACCCACTTGGCGGGTCGCACGTAACGTTCAAGAATTTCGATCTGCTCGATCCTAAAAATTATTTGTATATTGATGGATTCAACCAATCTCGCCAGTTCACGACCAGTGCCGAACTCGAGGTGAAATATGATCTCAAGCTCTACACCGGCTGGAACCTGATCGACTATCTGAAGACCGGTTTCCGCTACGCCAATCGTAGCTACGACAGGCAATATGGGCGCCGTGGCGACTATCGCAATCTGCGCCTGCCGATCAGCAGCCTGCCTGACTATAAGTTGGTGAGCAGCGGCAAGGGCTTTCAAGGCTCGCCATCGGCATCGACCGCCGAATGGTTGATCGGTGATACCAATTCGATCCGGCAGAGCTGGGATGCGATACGGGGGCAACTGGTCGGCATCTATCCCGAGCTTGCCGATCCTTATCCCACCTACAACCCGCTCGATTATTTCGAAGGTTCGGACGGCAGCTATGCGGCCTATGCGATGGCGCATTATAACGTGAAGCTGTTGTTTCCGATCGACGGGGTGATCGGGGGCCGCCTGGTCAACAATCTGACCAACCTGACCGCAATCCAGCGCGTCGCGCGGTTCGTCAATATCGATGACCGACTGGTTGAACAGACCACGGACGAGACGATCTCTCCGAAGGGCAACTTCCTGGACTTCATGCCCAGCGTGAATGCCATCATCCACTTCACCCCCAAGCTGCAGTTGCGGACGGCGTGGACGTATGAAGTGGGCCGCCCCAGCGTCTATCAGATCAATCCGCGGCTCCAGATCGATGTCCGCAACGCCGCGCGGCCCGTCGCGGGCGGCGGCAACCCGAGGCTGGGTCCGATCACCACCACCAAATATGACGCCTCGTTGGAATGGTATTTTGGGCCTACCGGATTGGCCAGCCTGGCCGTTTGGCAATGGAACCAGGAAGGCTTTATTGGCAATCGAACGCTGCCCGAGGTTTTGCCTCAGGCGCCCAATGTCCTGACACTGGTCACGCGCCCCTATAATCTGGGTCGCGGGCGCCATCGCGGGATCGAAGGCAATGTGACCACCTTCTTCAGCTTCCTCCCCGGTATCCTGAAAAGCTTCGGGATGCAGGTGAACGGCACGATGAACATAACGCGGCAGGCATTCCCCGTGTTTCGTCCGGACAGCAACGAGATTCGCGACGCGGAATTCGTGTACGGCCCGTTCCTGGACGTGTCCAAGTACATGTACAACATCGTCGGCTTCTTCGAGAAGGACGGGCTGAATGTCCGCGTCGCCTATAACTGGCAATCGCGGCGTCAATGGCGGCGTGACGGCGCTGATCCCTTCAACAATCTGTTCCTCGATCCCGTTCGTCGCCTGGATGCCTCGATCAACTATGACGTGAACAAGAACCTGACGCTCGCGCTGGAAGGCTCCAACCTCACGGCGGACGGCAATCGAAGCTATTGGGGATCCTATGCCGCACCACAGGATGTGCGGTACTTTTCTCGCAATTTCAGTTTTTCGGTGCGCACTCGCTTTTGAAAGGAGCGGCATCTTCGGGATGCCACGGCCCTGCGTGGCGTCACCGGAGAATGCCGGGATCCGATATCTCGCGCCTGATCCCTTCAGGTGGGAGAGACGCCGGTCCGCTGCCTTGCCTCACCGGCTCCTGCCATGACGCTGCGGGAGACCGGGTGGGGATTGGGCCGGTGCCAGGCTGACGTAGAGCGTCGAGCGTCAAATCCGGATCACAGGAATCATGCAGGTCATGGATTGCGATCGACCTTTGGCAAAGGGGGATCATGGGGCAGGTCGCAGGGCATCCGGCGGCGCCGTCGCGCTTTCTCAAGGCGGCAGCCTGCCCAAAATCCGCAGTCGGACGGGTGTTGGAATATTCGATCCGCACATGAGGACGCGGCAATGGCGTCGAATGATATATCCATTATGCTGGATGGATGGAAAACGATTCGGCCATCGCTGCGCTCGGTGCTTTGGCACAGGAAACCCGGCTGGAGGTGTTCCGACTGCTGGTCCGCCACGAACCCGCCGGGATGGCGGCCGGTGAAATCGCCCGTCAGCTCGGCGTACCGCAAAACACCATGTCGGCGCATCTCGGCATCCTTGCTCGCGCAGGCCTGATCCGATCGGCGCGCCAAAGCCGATCTATCATCTATCGAGCCGATCTCGGCGGCCTGCGCGCGCTGACGCTGTTCCTCGTGAAGGACTGCTGCGCTGGCGCGCCTGCACTATGCGCGCCGCTCATCGCCGAACTCGCCCCCTGCTGCTGAAAGGACAAGCCGTGGCCGTCGATATCGTCATCTATCACAACCCCGGCTGCGCCACGTCGCGCAACGCGCTGGCCATGATCCGCAACGCCGGTATCGAGCCGCACGTAGTCGAGTATCTGAAGACCCCGCCCTCTCGCGCGCTGCTGGTCGAGCTGATCGACCGCGCGGGCATGACGCCTCGCGAGCTGCTGCGCGAGAAGGGCACGCCCTATGCGGAGCTTGGCCTGAGCGATACGGCGCTGTCCGACGACGTGCTGGTCGACGCGATGATGGCGCATCCGGTCCTCATCAACCGGCCGCTGGTCGTCTCGCCGCTCGGGGTGAGGCTGTGGCGCCCCTCCGAATCCGTCCTCGATCTGTTGCCGAGTGGCCAGCTCAGCGCTTTCGCCAAGGAAGACGGGGAACAGGTGGTGGATGCCGCGGGCCAGCGTTTCGCCTGATGATCCTCGCCATCCTGATCTTCGTCGCGACGATCGCACTCGTCATCTGGCAACCCAAGGGCCTCGGCATCGGGTGGAGCGCGATGGGCGGTGCGATCGTCGCGACGAAGATCAGGACGGCCAGCAGCATCAGACGAGGCGCTGGCCCGAAGCGTCCACCACAAGCTCGCCGTCCTCCTT
>CAJYHD010000671.1 GCA_913773715.1 uncultured Sphingobium sp. | reverse complement strand
GCGCAAGCGTCGCCCGAATATCAATGCGGCCCTGCGACGTTAGCGCCCCTCTTGTAGCGAAAGGCTCGGTCCGATTGACCAGATGCTTGGCATATTTGATGTTCGGATCGTTGACGAGGCGTGGCTTGAAGCTAGGCTTCATTGCCTCCCATAACTCGTCCTCGCGATCCCCGAACGACATTAGTCAGCGACATCCCAGAAGGCGGCTTCCCCGCGCAGCACAGCCGCCAGCGCCTCGATCTGCTCGTTAATCTCCTCGCGCATGTCGGCGATCCTGCGCAGTTCGCGATCGATTTGCAGGCCACTGTCGGCCATCATCGCCGCGTTTCCCGCCTTCATGGCCTGATTTAGATTCCGCCCGATACGCGTGAGCTGCATACGGATGGGTGCCACGGCGTCACGCAAGCCGTCGTCGACACCCGCCTTGAGCGCCAGATGGCGGCGGACAAGCGCCTTGATCCACCCTGCCCGATCGACACCGCGTTGCGCAGCCCGGTGATCGAGGACCGCCGTTTCGACATCGGTGAAACGAAGATTGACGCGATTGCTGGGGCTGTCCGCCCTGGGCGCGATCTTCGGCGCATCGGCCACATGCTTCAACGATTGCTGAAGCACGGTGCGGAGGAGCGCGCTGCGCCCTCCCCTCCCCTCAGCGACCGCATCGAAGGCTGCCAGCAGCTCGCGATCCACGCGCGCCGTCAACATCACTGTCTCCTTTGTGGGGGATGCAGGCTGCGGCGCGATCGACATGACCAGAAAAGATAATGTAATACACGAGACGCCGCAATACCTATCCTGCCCATAAAAAATCCTCCACCAAAAACTGGCTTCACGTGTGCCACGTGGCACACCAATCCATCTTGAAAGAGATGAAGTCGCGGAAAGAAGGATTGATACTAAAAAGCGAGGGGCGGCGACTGCCGGCGCTCTCCGTTCAATCGGCGAGATTAGCGCCAGCTAACGATCCGGGGCTCTGCTTCACCGTCGAAATGCAGCAGCGCCTCGACCACCATCGCACGCTTGCCTTCAAGCTCGATCGTCGGGCGCTCGACGCGGGACTTGCCCCCCTTCGACTTAGAAGCTCCTCGAGGGGGCGGGGTCTGCGACGACGCGGAAAGAACGGGAACCGGTGTCTCATCCAGCGCGCGTTCGGATTCGTCGTCCCTGATCTCATCCGTGGTCGGTGCCAAAGAAGTGGCATCCGGCTCGCTATCAGTCGACGCCTCCGATGCGGGGGCAGGGGGCGCCGCATCCTCCGAAGGAGTTGCCTCGGGCTTTGGCGCAGACTTCTTCCCGCCAATCTCGCGCGCGAACCGCTCGCACGCCAATACGGTCATATCTTCGGCAGCGGTGTTCGCGACGAACGCACGTGTCGCCGCATCATCGGCCTTCGCAGCCTGTGTCAGCGCAACAGCACTTCGCATCGAAATGTCCGCAAATAGCGCCGCCACATATTCGGGAGCCTTTGCCAGCCCTTGATAGCGGGTCAGCAACGTGCGGTTGCGACCTGTCGCGCGCGCCAGCTCGGCCAACGACCGTCCCTTCGCGACCTGGCCGGTGACGAACCGGATCATGTCGGCGGTCGACAAATCCTCGCGCTGATCATTCTCGATGAACTGATCGATACGCACCTGTTCGATGTCGTCCGCTTTGCTGACGATCGCGCGGACCTGCATTCCCAGCTTCCGGCACGCACGCCAGCGCCGCTCGCCGAACATGATCCGATAGCGCCCATCTTCATCCTTCGGCGCAACGGTGATCGGTTGAAGCTGACCCCGCTCCTTGATCGTCTCAGCCATCTCATCGATCGTCGACTCGTCGATCGCACTCCGCACGTTTTCGGGATCGGGGTAGAGCAGCTCGGGATCGAGAAGCTGGACGCGATCGGCGTCAGCAACAGCCGCCTTCTCGCTGAAAACATCAAAGCCGGAGAAATCTGTCATTTGTGGCTCCCGATCCGGGTCATTGCTTCCTCAAGGAAGGCGCGCATGGGCGGCAAAGAGGTCCGAACGTCTTTGTCGAACCGCCAGACCGGGACATGCTCCTGCATCGCCTGGCTGTAGTGCGCACGCTCGGGAAGAAAGTTCGTGAACAGATTGCGCCCGATCTTCTCCTTGATCGCAGCCAGCATCTTCATTTGATGGGTGTCGTTCGCACGCACTCGGTTCGGGACAAGCCCCACGACGTGGATTGGCGTCTTCCGGCGCTGGTTCACCGTCGCGATCGAGTCCGAAACCTGCTTCGTCGCTGCCGGCCCGAACGGTCCTAGCTCGACGGGAACAATCAAGTGATTGCATACCAGCAGCGCCGCATAGTTGATCCACGACCAAGAAGGCGGCGTATCGATAACGCAAAAGTCGAAATGGGAATCTAGCGCTGGAAAGTTGGCATTAATGTTGGTCAGCGCGCGAGGATAATCGGCATCGTATTCGCCGCCCATGCGGTTCGAATAGATAGAGAGGCGGGGAAGGCTGGTCGGCGGAACATAGTTCGGCTCGAACAACGGCTTACACGTGCCAAGGCTCTCGAAGTCGGCGAGGGCATCGGTTGCATTGCACTGCCGGTCAAGGTCGAGGAACAGCACACGATGCCCGGCATCGGCCAGCACCCACGCCAGGTGACAAGCGATCATCGTCTTGCCGGCGCCGCCCTTCTCCACATTAATGGCAATGGTCTTCACGCCCTACCAACCCGATCCGAATTGTTGTTCCAATGGTCATAGCCGCGATAGTTGGAATCGGTTCGCGTGTTGCGACGCGCCTCCTCATCGGGCGTGTCGCCGCTCCAAATGCGCGGATTACGGCCGCCACCGCCCCGAAGGACGGCCCAACCGATCAGGACGAGCAGTCCGATCGTCAGCAGATTATCCCACATGGCAGTGCCTCCGTCGCCTTGATGAAAGGCGCATCCTGTAATAAGTGGTATCTGAAATCACGTCAATAGGTGGTATCAACAATATGCGTACTTCGGGATGACCACTAGCAAATCAGGAACGGCAGGTCGCCCGCGGATTAACGCGGAAAAGACGATGGCGCGATTTCCGCAAGGGACGCTCGGTCGGATCAAGGCCGTGCTGCGGGATGGTGAGAACCAGTCCGACTTCATGCGCGAAGCGGTCGAGCTGGAACTTCGCCGGCGAGAAGGGCCGCCAGTAAGCGGCCCCGACCGCTCTTAGTCGCGATCCTCCGATCCCTTGGCGAGTACCGCAAAGCCGTCGGCGATCAGCTCCACCGTGTAGCGCCGGCCCTCAGCCGTGTCGTAGGAGTTTTGGCGCACGCGGCCCGTGATATGCACCAGGTCGCCCTTCTGGGCTTTGCCGCCGCGCTCGATCAGCTTGCCGAACAGCGTCACCTCGTTCCAATGGGTGTCTGTCACCCACTCGCCATTCTCCTGGCGGTTGTAGTTGGCGGCCACGTTTACCTTCGTCACCTTGTCATGCTCGGAGATTTTGCCAACCCGGCCGATGATCCGAAACTCCGCGATATTCTGCATGGTCCTGTCCTTTCGATCGATCAGGCTCATTCCTGATGGGAATTGAAGGGGCGTGCAGACGCAGCGATCCAGCTAAAAAACGGAGGGTCCGCATTGCGGAAACCGTAGGCGCAGCCGCTTTTTTGCTTGATCGTACAAGGCGGCCAGCGCCCATTTTCCCATCGTAACAGGAATAGCCAATCGAAAGGCGACGATCACAATCGCGCGGTATGGATTTCGCGCCCAACAGGAATGTCGACGCGACAAGAGGAAGGTAGTGCAGGCCGCGACGCCCGCGTGGAATTGGGATGGCGAAACACTTGGAAGAGGGGATGACGGTGCTCATCGCGCCTCCCGGCACTTGGGACTGGGCGCTACGACCGCGTTCGTCGATCAAAAACGCTATCAGCAAGCACGAACGTGGCCATTTGAACGCGACGGAAACCGCTTGCTCTTCTCGGGAGCATCGCGACGCGAAGCGGCGCGTCCGACTGATCGGCTAGGCGCTTTGGGTCGGTATTTTGCGGTGCTCGTTCGTTTAAGCGGTTTTGCGCCGCTAGGCGTTAGAGCGTTGGCCGACTAGGCCAACTCCATTTGTGCTTAGATGATAAGAATCTATGAGCGGTTGACCATTTTTTTGAGACTCTTGTTTTTCAAGCGCGATCGCGAGGCTGTCCAACACCCGGCGTAGGCCATCGTCCTCGATTTCCTCGGCGACAACCTGTCGCGGCGTCCGCCACAGGCGCATCGTATCGATCTCTTCGATGCGGTCGATCTCGCGTTGCACGACATCGTCGGGGAGGGGGACGGGACGCAGGAAGCGCGGAAGGAAGCGAGCAAGGCGATTGGGGAAGCTCATGCGATAGACATTCGACGTCTGTGCGTTGCGGGCCTTCGGGCGATCAGCGGGCGGATCGATCGGCACGCAGCGGCGCTGCTTCTCGATCAGGCCCATCGTGGCAAGGATGGAAAGGCCCCGCCCGACGCTCGCGCGAGATAGGCCGCTTGCCGCCTCGATCCATTCCCAGGTGGGGAACACCTTGCCAGCGCACGTCCGGGCCAAGGTGGTGAGCTGCTCGAACACGCGCACGGCTGCTGGCGTTATCAGCGTTACACGCCGCTCGTCTTCGGTGAGTTGCCGCCCTTCAGCGCGTGCCAGCCTGCGCACGGCATTCTTACGTTTGAGCAGCTCGACGGCCTTCTTGTAGAGCCGATCGGTCTCGCCCTTGGCGTAGCTATAGAAGAAATCGTCCTCGAACGTGCCCGCCTTGCGGCTGTTCGGGTGAACATGCGCCCGCGTCGGATTTGCAGACCCCGAGCGCGACCGTGGGCGCGCCCGCTCAATGCGGTCGAGCGCCATGAAGCTCGCCTTCGCGAGTGAAACAGCTCCCATCTTCCGTCCCCTTCGTGGGGCCGGGACCAGGTAAAACTAGAGCGTGGCGCGAAGCGCGCTCCCTTGAACCAAGGCTCGAGAACGAGTATGAGGGGGGTGTCTTACGTCCC
>CAJYHD010000670.1 GCA_913773715.1 uncultured Sphingobium sp. | reverse complement strand
CCCTCCCCCACCCCCTCCCGCCTGCGGGAGGGGCTTACCGCGTGAGGCGCGCATTCCGTTCTACCAACACACGCCCCTCCCGCAGGCGGGAGGGGGTGGGGGAGGGAAAGCCCAGCAGGACCACACTTCTGTTCCACGTGGAACAAGTTCACCCTGTGGATAACCCCGTGCATAAAACCGGTACAATGCAAAACCCATTGTGCATCACGCCCCGGCTTGCCAGAGCATCACCATGACAGACGAACTCCGCTCCACCGCTCTCGAGTCCAAGGCCTGGCCCTATGAGGAGGCTCGCAAGCTCCTCAAACGCTATCCCGACGGCAAGCCGGGCGGCGAGGCGATCCTGTTCGAAACGGGCTATGGCCCATCGGGCCTGCCGCATATCGGCACGTTCAACGAAGTGCTGCGCACCACCATGGTCCGCAACGCCTTCCACGCGCTGTCCGACCAGAAGACGCGGCTCATTGCCTTTTCGGACGATATGGACGGTCTGCGCAAGGTGCCGGACAATGTGCCGAACCAGGAGATGCTGCGGACCCATCTCGGCAAGCCGCTGACCCAGGTGCCCGATCCATTCGAGAAGTTCGACAGCTTCGCGGCGCATAACAACGCGCTGCTGCGCCAGTTTCTCGATCGGTTCGGCTTCGAATACGAGTTCGCCTCGTCGACCGAATATTACACCTCGGGTCGGTTCGACGACGCGCTCCGGCTGGTGCTGAAACATTATCAGGGCATCCAGGACGTGATGCTCCCGACGCTCCGCGCCGAGCGTCGCGCCACCTATTCGCCCGTCCTGCCGATCAGCCCCAAGTCGGGCATCGTCCTGCAGGTGCCGGTCGAGGTGATCGACGCCGAGGGTGGGCTGATCGCGTTCGAGGATGAGGGCGAGCGGATTGTCCAATCGGCGCTGGGTGGCCTGTCCAAGCTACAATGGAAGGTTGACTGGGCGATGCGCTGGGTCGCGCTGGGCGTGGATTACGAGATGGCGGGCAAGGACCTGATCGACTCGGTCACCCAGTCGTCGAAGATCGCCCGCGTGCTCGGCGGCCGTCCGCCCGAGGGCTTCAACTATGAGATGTTTCTCGACGAGCATGGCGAGAAGATCTCCAAGTCCAAGGGCAATGGCCTCAGCCTCGATCAGTGGCTGACCTATGGGCCGGAGGAGAGCCTGGCCTTCTTCGCCTATCGCGAGCCGAAAAAGGCCAAGCAGCTGCACATGGGCGTCATCCCGCGTGCGGTGGACGAATATTGGCAGTTCCGGGTCAACTATCCCAACCAGTCGCTCAAGGAGCAGTTGGGCAATCCGGTGCACCATATCCATGACGGCAAGCTGCCCGAGGGTGAGTTGCCGGTGACGTTCGGCCTGCTGCTCAACCTAGTCGGCGTGATGGGCGAGGCGACCAAGGACCAGGTCTGGGGTTATCTTGCCAATTATGTGCCGGCAGCGTCGGCAGAGAAATATCCCGAACTCGACCGGCTGATCGACCATGCGCTGGCCTATGCCCGCGATTTCGTCGCGCCGACGCTCCAGCGCCGCGCGCCCGAACCGCACGAGGCCGAGGCGCTGCGCCAGCTGGACACGCAGCTCGCGGCGCTTCCGGTGGGGGCGACGGCTGAGGACATCCAGAACATCGTCTATGAGATCGGCAAGACCGATGCCTTCCCGTCGCTGCGTGACTGGTTCAAGGCGCTGTACGAGACACTGCTGGGTTCGGCGCAGGGCCCGCGCATGGGCAGCTTCATCGCGCTTTACGGTGTGGATAACAGCCGCAAGCTGATCGCCGAGGCGCTGGCCAAGGCATAAGCCGTCGTCATTGCGAGGAGCGGAGCGACGCGGCAATCCAGCGTCTGGGTTGATCGCCCTGGATTGCTTCGCTGCGCTTGCAATGACGGAGAAGGGGGGAGCGGCTTGCTCCCCCCTTTTTCATATCAGCGGAGGTTTTCCGCAAAGAACGCCATGGTGCGTTCGTCCGCCAGCTTGGCCGACTCTTCGGAACGGCGCTGACCGAACTCGGTCGCGAAGCCGTGATCTTCGCCAGCATAATCGTACAGCGTGAACTTGGGGTGATCGTCCAGCCCCTCGTGCATCCGCTTCTGCGCGTCCTTGTCGACGAAGTGATCTTCCTCGGGGATATGGAGCAGCACGGGCTTGGCGATCGCCTGCTTCTCGCCGAGCAGACCGTCGATGCCGACGCCATAATAGCCGACACTGGCGTCCACATCGGTGCGCGTCGCGGTCATGAAGGCCAGCCGCCCGCCCAGACAATAGCCGACGACGCCGACCTTGGTGTCGGCACCATATTCGTCACGGATCGCCTTGATCGTCGCCTCGATATCGCGAATGCCGCCGTCCTGGTCGAACTTCCCCATCAGGTCGAGCGCCTGCTGCATCTCGTTGGGGACGTCCGGGTCGAGTTCGATGCCGGGCGCGATCTTATGGAAAAGATCGGGTGCGACGGCCAGATAGCCCGCCTCGGCCAGCGTGTCGCACTTACGGCGGATACCGGCATTCACGCCGAAGATTTCCTGGATGACGATGATCGCGGCCTTGGGGCTTCCCTCCGGCTGGGCATAATAGGCGTTGAACTGGCCTTCGCCGGACGCGGCGGCGATGGTCTTGGTGGCAGTCATGCGGGTCTCCTGTGGTCGTCGCGACCATAACGCCTTATGCCGCACTTGGTCGCGTGATGGAGAATGGCGCATGAAAGTGAATGTGGAAATCGACTGCACGCCCGAAGAGGCGCGCCGCGCCATGGGCCTGCCCGACCTGACGCCGATCCATGAACGCTATGTCCAGATGATGCTCGACACGATGCAGTCGGGGGTGAAGCCCGAGATGATCGAGGCGATGATGCGCAACTGGGCCCCGATGGGCGAGGCCAGCATGACCATGTGGCGCCGCATGTTCGAGGGGCAGAAGGGCTGATCCTGTCATGACCGACACGATCTTCGCCGTCTCCAGCGGACAGCCGCCCGCCGCCATCGCGGTGATCCGGGTCAGCGGCCCGGCGGCCTTTGCGGCGGCCGAGCGGCTGGGCGGGCCTTTGCCCGAGCCGCGTCGGGCCAGCCTGCGGACCTTGAAGGACGGCGTGGGGGCGGTTCTGGATTCGGCCTTGCTGCTGCGGTTTCCGGGCCCGGCAACCGCGACGGGCGAGGATCTGGTCGAGCTGCATTGCCACGGCGGCCGCGCGGTGGTCGCGGCGGTGGAGGCGGCGCTGGCGGCGCTTCCTGGCACCCGTCGCGCCGAGCCCGGGGAGTTCACCCGCCGCGCCCTGCTCAACGGCCGGATCGATCTGGCCGAGGCGGAGGGGCTGGCCGATCTGCTGGAGGCGCAGACCGAGCGACAGCGACGCGCGGCGATGGCCGCCGTCGAGGGGCGGGTGAGCCAGGAAGTGCGCGGCTGGATGGACCGGCTGGCGATGCTGTCGGCGATGATCGAGGCGATGCTCGATTTCGCCGAAGAGGATGACGTGCCGTTCGATGCGGCGGCGGTCGCGCGGATCAAGGACGCGATGCACGCACTCGCCATCGCCATGCTGGAGGTGGTCGAGCGGCCCTCGGTCGATCGGCTTCACGACGGCATTCGCGTGGTGCTGGCCGGGCCGCCCAATAGCGGGAAGTCGACGCTGCTGAACCTGCTGGTCGAGCGCGAGGCGGCGATCGTCTCGCCGATCGCGGGCACAACGCGCGACCGGATCGAGGCGAGCGTGCTGCGCGGCGGGGTCGCCTATGTGCTGACCGACACCGCCGGGCTGGCCGAGGATACCGACG
>CAJYHD010000669.1 GCA_913773715.1 uncultured Sphingobium sp. | reverse complement strand
CGCCATCGGATCGGTGAACGGCATGCCGAGTTCGATGATATCCGCGCCGCCAGCGACGAGTGCATCAAGAATGGCGAGCGTCGAAGCGACGTCGGGATCACCCGCCGTCACGAAGGTTATAAGCGCGGCGCGGCCCTGCGAGCGGCAGGCAGCGAGGCGGGCGGAGAGACGGTCCCCGTTCATCACGATGCTCACATCTCCACTCCCAGCGCATCGGCGACGGTGAAGATGTCCTTGTCTCCACGGCCCGAGAGGTTGACGACGATGATCTTGTCGGCGTCCATCGTCAGCGCGACCTGCTCGGCGGCGGCGACCGCATGCGCAGATTCTAACGCGGGAATGATTCCCTCCAGTGCGGCCAGGCCCTGGAAGCTGGCCAACGCCTCATCATCGCGGATCGGCATATATTTGACGCGGCCGATTTCATGCAGCCAACTATGTTCAGGCCCGATGCCCGGATAATCCAGCCCTGCCGAAATGCTGTGCGCCTCGGTAATCTGGCCGTCCTCGTCCTGAAGCAGGTAGGTGCGGTTGCCGTGCAATATGCCCGACGCGCCACCTGCAAGGCTGGCGGCATGTTTCTTGTCCAGGCCTTCGCCCGCTGCCTCCACGCCGATCATCGCGACTTCGGGATCGTCGAGGAAGGGATGGAACATGCCGATCGCGTTCGATCCGCCACCAACCGGCGCGATGAGCATGTCAGGCAGACGCCCTTCCGCCTCCAGCATCTGCGCGCGGGTTTCCTTGCCGATTACCGACTGGAAATCGCGAACGAGTTCGGGATAGGGATGCGGACCAGCGGCTGTGCCGATGATGTAGAAGGTGTCGTGGACGTTCGACACCCAGTGGCGCAGCGCGTCATTCATCGAATCCTTGAGGGTCGCCGATCCCGAATGGACCGGTATGACTTCAGCCCCGAGCAGCTTCATGCGGAAGACGTTGGGCTTCTGCCGCTCGACGTCCTTCGCGCCCATGAAAATCTTGCATTCCATGCCGAAGAGGGCAGCGACGGTCGCGGTCGCGACGCCATGCTGGCCCGCGCCCGTCTCCGCGATCACCTTCTTCTTGCCCATGCGGCGGGCGAGCAGCGCCTGACCGATGCAATTGTTGATCTTGTGCGCGCCGGTGTGGTTAAGCTCCTCGCGCTTCAGATAGATTTTCGCGCCCTTGCCCGGCTCAGCCTTCGCCCGCAGCGCTTCGGTCAATCGGCCCGAATAATAGAGCGGGTTGGGACGCCCGACGTAACTGCGCAAAAGCTCGGCGAATTCGGCATCGAAGGCGGGATCGGCCCTTGCGGCACGATAGACGCTCTCCAGTTCAAGGATGAGCGGCATCAGCGTTTCGGCGACGTAGCGTCCGCCGAACGATCCGAAATGGCCGCTGGCATCGGGTTGGCTGCGCAGGCTGTTGGGCAGGCTGATCATGTCGGTCATGGCTGGTATATGGTCCTGGAACTGGGAAGGGCAATCGCTTGTGCAAAGTCAGCGATCAGCGCCATCGGGTTCCGATGCGAGCGTCTGTGTTGGCCAGCGTCTTCATGACGACACCGCTTTGCAGAAGGCCATGATCTTGTCCACACTCTTGACGCCCGGTGCGTCTTCCACACCCGATGAAACGTCGATCAGCGGCGCGCGGGTGACCCGAAGCGCTTCGGCGACATTGTCGATCATAAGACCGCCTGAAAGACCCCAAGGTATGGCGATGGCGGAATCCGCAAGCAAGGACCAGTCGAACCGCATGCCCATGCCGCCGGGCAGAGTGCCTTCGGGCGTTTTGGCATCGAACAGCAGGCGATCGACCGCTCCGGCGTAGGCTTTCGAAGCGTCGATGTCCGCGCGGGTTTTGACCGAAATGGCTTTCCAGATCGGCAGGCCGAATGTGGCGCGGATGGCAGCGGCGCGTTCGGGGCTTTCCTCGCCATGGAGTTGCAAGGCAGACAGGGCGCTCGTCTGCTTCAATATGGCGAGCAAGGCATCATCGGGATCGACAAGCACCGCGACCCGCTCGACATGCGCGGGGACCATAGCGGCGAGCGCCTTGATTTGATCGCTCTCGACGTGGCGGGGACTTTTGGGAAAGTGGACGAAGCCGACATGGCTTGCGCCAGCGCGGACGGCGGCACCGACCGTATCGGGCGTGGAGAGGCCGCAAATCTTGATCGCGAGTCGGGACATGGCGGGGCTTTACTCTGCCGAGGCGGTAAAGTCACATGGGTGGCTGCGGCGCATGATCGGGCGCGGTCAGGTCCATGTCATGGAGCGCCAGCCATTCATCAGCGTGGTCGATCGCTGCTTTGCCGAGATAGGCGTCGACCGCAGCAACGATCGCTTCGTCATCCATGTCGCGCGGGTCAAGCGGCGGGTGCCAGTGCAGGCGGAAATGCGGGCCGCTCGTGCGGGCGAGATAGAAGGGGAGAAAGCGGGCATCGACTTTTCGCGCGAGGCGAAGCGCAACGGACAGGTTTCCCGACGGCGCGAGTTTGCGGCCGAAGCGGGGAAACCAGACCTGAAGGTCGCGGCGTTCATCGAGCAGGATATAGAGCGTTGCGCGCGGATCGCTCGTCAGATGCTTCAGGATGCCGCGTGCCGCGCCTTCGCCCGTGATTGCCTCACCCATATAGCTTTGCCGCGCTTTCTTGAGCTGGGCGGCAGTCTTGTCG
>CAJYHD010000668.1 GCA_913773715.1 uncultured Sphingobium sp. | reverse complement strand
CCGGATCGCGCACCCAGTTGCTGGGCGCAAATCCGTCGCCCGAACGCATGCGCGCCTATTCGCTCGATCAGGATGTCAGCGCCGACACCCCGCCCGTCTTCCTCGCCCACGCGCTGGACGACAAGGCGGTGCCGCCCGAGAACAGCCTCGCCATGCTTGCCGCCCTGCGCGCCAAGGGCATCGCCGCAGAGTGCCACCTGTTCGAAAATGGCGGGCATGGCTTCGGCCTGGTCGCCCCGCCCGCCGCGCCCGCGCCCTGGCCCGACCTGTTCCTCGCCTTCGCCAAGCGCCACGGCCTGTGACTCGATCCGTCGCCCTCTTCGTCACCTGCCTCGTCGACCTGATGCGCCCGCGCATCGGCTTCGCCGCGATCCGCGCGCTGGAGGCGGCGGGCTGCGACGTGATCGTGCCGGACAGTCAGACCTGCTGCGGCCAGCCCGCGCTCAACAGCGGCGACCGACCCCACGCCGCCGCCCTGGCGAAGCAGACGATCGAGGCGCTCGAGCCTTATGAAGCGATCGTGGTCCCTTCGGGCAGCTGCGCAGGCACGATCCGCTGCCACTATCCTGAAATCTTCGAACATGATCCGGTCTGGCTCCCGCGCGCGCAGGCGGTGGCGGGCAAGACGTTCGAGATCATGGCCTATCTCGACGAAGTCTGCGGCTGGCGGCCCGAAGACGTATCGCTCGACGCCACCGCCACCTATCATGACAGTTGCTCAGGGCTTCGCGAACTCGGCATCAAGGCACAGCCCCGCCGCCTGCTGAAAAATGTCGATGGCCTGACCCTCGCGCCGCTGGCGGGCGAGGAGACATGCTGCGGCTTCGGCGGCACCTTCTGCGTCAAATATCCTGCCATTTCGAATGCAATTGTCGGTGAGAAGGCCGACGCGATCGACGCCACCGGCGTTGACCTGCTGCTCGCGGGCGACCTCGGCTGCCTCATGAACATGGCGGGCAAGCTGGAGCGGCAGGGGAGCAAGGTCCGCGCCTTCCACGCGATCGAACTGATCGCGGGCATGGGCGACGGCCCGGCGATCGGGGAAGAGGCATGAGCGCCTTCTCGGATCGCGCCGACGCCGCGCTGGCCGACCGCACGCTCAAGGTCGCGGTCGAGCGAACTGCCGGAACCGCAGAGGCCAAGCGCGCAGTCGCCGTTTCCGCCTTCCCCGATTTCGAGGCCGCCCGCACCCGCGCCGCCGCAATCAAGGATCATGTCGTCGCCAACCTCGGCGCCTATCTCGTAGAGTTCGAAGCCAACGCCATCGCCGCCGGGGCCAAGGTCCATTGGGCGCGGACCGCCGACGAAGCCTGCGGCATCATCATCGACATCTGCAAGGCGGCAGGCGCGAAGAGCGTCGCGCGGTCCAAATCGATGCTGGGCGAGGAGATCGGCCTGCCCCACGCGCTGGCCGAAGCCGGGATCGACCGCGTCGAAACCGACCTTGCCGAACATATCATCCAGCTTGCGGACGAACGTCCGTCACACATCATCTGGCCCGCCATGCACAAGACGCGCGAGCAGGTGTCGGCCTTGTTCAAGGCGAAGCATCGCACTCCGCATGAAGAGGAGAGCATCGCCGCCATGGCCGAAAGCGCCCGGCGCGAGCTGCGCGTCGGCATGCTCGGCGCGGATGTCGGCATATCGGGCGCGAACTTCCTGATCGCGGATACGGGCGCGGTCTGCACTGTCACCAACGAAGGCAATGCCGAACTCTCGCTCGTCCCGCCGCGCGTCCATATCGTGACGGCGGGGATTGAAAAGATCGTGCCGTCCATGCCGCACGCCGTCCATATGCTGCGCATGCTGGCGCGGTCGGCGACCGGCGCGGCGCTCACGCAATATACGACCTTCTACACCGGCCCGAAACGCCCCGGCGACCGCGACGGGCCGGAGGAGATGCACGTCGTCCTGGTCGATAACGGTCGCACCAGGATGCGCGAGGAGGGGCTGGCGGAGATGCTGCGCTGCATCCGCTGCGGCGCGTGCATGAACCATTGCGTCGTCTTTCGCCAGATCGGTGGCCATGCCTATGGCGGCACCTATCCCGGCCCGATGGGATCGGTGCTGACGCCGATGCTTGACGGCTTGGCACAAAGCCGCGACCTCGCCCATGCCTGCACTTTGAACGGCAAGTGCCAGGAAGTCTGCCCGGTCAAGATTCCGCTCCCGACGCTGCTGCGTGGCTGGCGCGAGAAGAGCTGGCGCGAGGGGCTGGAGCCGACCTCCATGCGCGCAGGGCTAGGCCTCTGGGCCTTCGTCGCGCGCCGCCCCGCGCTGTATCGCTTCGGGACCGGGATTGCCGTGCGCGCCATGCGGCTACTTGGCAAAGGCGGCTGGATCGACCGACTGCCGCTCGCGGGCGGCTGGACCCGCCATCGCGCCATGCCCAAGCCCGCCGCGCAGACCTTCATGGCGCAATATAAGAAAGCGCAGCGCAAATGAGCGCGCGCGATGCCATTCTCGCCCGCCTCAAGGGCGGCGCGCCCGCTGATCTCCGCGCCGAGGCCGTCGCCCTGCTCGGCCAGCCCGAACGCCCGCCGGTCGATGAGACCGCATTGGAGGCCGAGTTCCTCGCCCGCCTCGCCCTGCCCAGCGTCAACGCCAGTCATGACGTCATCGATCGAATCGAGGGTCTGCCCGCCGCCGTCGCCCGGTACCTCAGCGCTCAGGGCGAGGCGCTGACGCTCTGCTTACCCCCCAGCCCGTACCTTTCGGACTGCGACTGGAGCGGCTTTGCCCTGCACGATCACGCCGCGCCCGACGAGCCTGCCGCTCTCGCCATCGCCCGGCGCGGTATCGCGGAAACGGGGTCGCTCGTCTTAGAAACATCGCCCACCGCACCGATGCTGCCCAATTTCCTGGCGCTGCATCATATCGTGCTGCTGCGGACGGCGGACCTCGCCCCCTATCTGGAGGACGCCCCCCTCTCCGGCCCGCAGCCGCGCGCGCATTATTGGGTGACTGGCGTGTCTGGCACCACGGATATCGAAGGCACCTATGTCCGGGGAGCGCATGGCCCCCGCTTCCTCCACGTCATTCTGCTTCGGACATAATAACCGTATGATAGGACTTCATTCCACATTACGGGAATAAAGACTTACTTTCTCCTTGCTGCCCGCTATAAGCGGACCAAAGTTTTGCAAAGGAGAATCCCGTGTTCGAGAAGACCTATCATGCGACGCATCCCGAGATGATGGAGTGCGTGGACAATGAGAGTTTGCGCGATCGCTATCTGGTGGGTGGCATGTTCGTGTCGGGCGCGGTCGTGCTGAACTACAGCCATAACGAGCGCTTCGTGATCGGCGGCGCGGTGCCGGCGGGTGGGAGCTTGAAGCTGCCCGACCAGACGCAGCCGGCCTCG
>CAJYHD010000667.1 GCA_913773715.1 uncultured Sphingobium sp. | reverse complement strand
CGAGGCACACGAACAGGACACGCGCCTCGCTCATCCTTCCGCCGCCGCCGTCGATAGCCCCAGGCCGGGCAGCCCGATCGACCGCTTGCCCGAAAAATCCGTACGCGCGACGATGACGCCCAGCTTCTCCATATAATCGATCAGCCGCCGCACCCGGCCAGGCGAACTCGTGCCATAGGCGCGCGCCAGATCGCCGTCGTCGGGGCAGGGGCGCCCGTCGATCGCCGCCCGCGCGATCAAAAGGAAGGGCGCGAGCATGTCCTCCGGTACCGGTTCGGCGGCGCGGATCGCATCCTGCCAGCGTGGATCGTCGGCGTTCGCCATCCCGGCGAGCGCCATCGCCAGCCGCTTGCGAAAGGCGGGCAGGTCGAGCGGGGGCGTGCGCAGCCCCTTCATCCGGCACCGCACCCCGAAATCCTGATAGAGCGCCGCGACGCTCGGTTGCGCATCGCCCAGATCGGCGACGATCTCCTCCAGCACGCCGATCACCACCGGCTCATTTTCGCCGAAGTCGAGTTGTGGCGCGGCGGGCTTGGCGGATGGTGCGTCGGCCAGCGCGCGGATGATCTCGTCGGCGGGGCGGGCAGGCGGATCGGCACGCGGCGGAGGAGGGGGCGGCGAGTCTTCCTGGGTCCGCGCAAACAGCAGTTCCTGAAACTCCTCGCCCGCGCTTACCAGCGGCGGCATCAGCTTGTGCGTGCCGCCGCGTGTGCTGGTCTTCACCGCGCCGATCTTCACCGCCACCGGGCGGCGGCAGATGGCGGGACCGAGCGCCAGGAAGCGCCCACGCTCCAGATCGCGAATCTGCTCGGCCTGCCGCCGTTCCATGCCCAGCAGGTCGGCGGCACGCGCCATGTCGATGTCGAGGAAGGTGCGCCCCATCAGGAAGTTCGATGCCTCCGCCGCGACATTCTTGGCAAGCTTCGCCAGCCGCTGCGTCGCGATCACACCGGCAAGGCCGCGCTTGCGCCCGCGGCACATGAGGTTGGTCATCGCCGCAAGGCTCAGCCGCCGCGCCTCGTCCGACACATCGCCCGCTGCCACCGGCGCGAACATCTGCGCTTCGTCCACCACGACCAGCGCGGGATACCAATGATCGCGGGGCGCATCGAACAATGTGGACAGGAACGTCGCAGCGCACTTCATCTGCGCCTCAAGCTCCAGCGAATCGAGGCTCAGGACCACCGACGCGCGATGTTCGCGGATTCGCGTGGCCATCCGCACGATCTCGCGCTCGTTATAGTCGCCTGCATCGATCACCACATGGCCATATTCGTCCGCCAGCGTGACGAAGTCGCCCTCGGGATCGATCACCACCTGCTGCACCATGGCGGCGCTTTCCTCCAGCAAGCGGCGCAGCAGATGCGACTTGCCCGACCCCGAATTGCCCTGGACGAGCAGGCGGGTAGCGAGCAATTCCTCCACATCGACCAGCACGTCCTTGCCGTGATGATCGGTTCCTATGCTGATGCTGGCGGTCACGCCCGCTCTTTGGCCCAGCCGGTGCCCCCGACGCAAGCCAAGAAGGCGACCGGAATGGCTTGACCATCGACTTGCCGCAATGCAGCATCCGCGCCCATGGCTACGCTTGCATCCGACCCGTCCGCCCCCGCGATCACCCAAAATCCCGACATCCGCTATCTCGGGCGGCTGCTGGGCGACGTCATTCGCGCCTATGGCGGGGAAAAGCTGTTCAAGCAGACCGAATATATCCGCTCGGCATCGGTCGATCGTGCGCGCGGGCTTCAGGGTGCAGACCTCACCGACACCGGTCTCGATGCGCTGACGCTGGACGATACGCTGAGCTTCGTGCGCGGCTTCATGCTGTTCTCGATGCTCGCCAACTTGGCCGAAGACCGGCAGGGCGTCGCGGCGGAACCGGGCGCGGACGTCGCCTCCGCGCTCCAGCGGCTCGAAAAACAGGGCGTCGGCAAGGATGCCGTGCTCGATCTGCTGTCCCACGCGCTGATCGTCCCGGTGCTGACCGCCCATCCGACCGAGGTGCGGCGCAAGAGCATGATCGATCACAAGAACCGCATCGCCGACCTGATGCACCTCAAGGATACCGGCCGCACCGAAACCGACGACGGCGAAAATCTGGACGAGGCGATTTTTCGCCAGATCGCTCTCCTGTGGCAGACACGCCCGCTGCGCCGCGAAAAGCTGTTCGTCGCCGACGAGATCGAAAATGTCCTCGCCTATTTCCGCGATACCTTCCTGCCCGTGCTCCCCGCGCTCTACGCCCGGTGGGAGCGCGTCCTCGGCACGCGTCCGCAGAGTTTTCTGCGCGTCGGCAGCTGGATCGGCGGCGACCGCGACGGCAATCCCTTCGTTCAGGCGCCTCAGCTGGAATTCGCCCTCCAGCGCGGCGCGCAGGCGGCGATCGCCTATTATCTCGATGCGCTTCACTCATTGGGTGCGGAACTCTCGCTCTCGACCGAACTCGCCCATGTGCCGCAGGCGGTGCTGGACCTTGCCGATGCAAGTGGCGACAATTCGCCCAGCCGCGTCGACGAACCCTATCGCCGCGCACTGACCGGCGTCTATGCCCGCTTGGCTGCGACCTGCGTCCAACTCACCGGCGCTCAGCCCGCGCGTCCGTCGGCGCTCAAGGGCGAGCCTTATGCGATGCCCCAGGATTTCCGCCGCGATCTCGTCACCGTGGCGCAGGGCCTCGCGTCCGAAGGCGACGGTGCGCTGGCGACTGGCGGCGCGCTCGGTCGCCTGATCCGCGCGGTCGAGACGTTCGGCTTCCATCTCGCCACGCTCGACATGCGCCAGAACAGCGCCGTGCATGAACGCGTCGTGGCCGAACTGCTCAAGGTCGCGGGCGTGGAGGCGGACTATGCCGCGCTCGACGAATATGCGCGCATCGCGCTACTGCGCCGGGAGCTTGCAAACAACCGCCCGCTCGGCACGCGCTTCTCCGACTATTCGGAGGAAACCGCGTCCGAACTCGCGATCGTCCATGCCGCGGCGCAGGCGCATCGCACCTACGGTCCGCAGTGCATCTCGCACTATATCATCTCCATGGCGCAGACCGTGTCGGACCTGCTGGAGGTCAACATCCTGCTCAAGGAAGCGGGCCTCTGGCGCGCGGGGGAAGATGGCGCCGCGCCGCAAGTCGGCATCATGGCGATCCCGCTGTTCGAGACGATCGGCGATCTGGAGGCCGCGCCCAAGATCATGTCCGCCTATTTCGGCCTGCCGGAAATTGCGGGCGTAGTGAAGGCGCGCGGCCATCAGGAAGTGATGATCGGCTATTCCGACAGCAACAAAGATGGCGGCTACATCACCTCCACCTGGGGACTCTACAAGGCGAGCAAGGCGCTCGAACCCGTCTTCGCGGAGGCGGGCGCAGCAATGCAACTCTTCCACGGGCGCGGCGGCGCGGTCGGGCGGGGCGGTGGCTCCTCCTTCGCGGCGATTCAGGCGCAGCCCAATGGGTCGGTGCAGGGCCGCATCCGCATCACCGAGCAGGGCGAGGTCATCGCCGCCAAATTCGGTACGCGCGACAGCGCCATGACCAATTTGGAGGCGACCACCAGCGCGACCCTGCTCGCCAGCCTCGAACCCGAAGCCATATCCGAACGCGACGCTGCCCGCTTCAGCGCCGCGATGGACGAACTGTCCGCCAACGCCTTCGCCGCCTATCGCGACCTCGTCTATGGCACGGAGGGGTTCAAGACCTTCTTTCGCCAATTGACCCCGATCCAGGAAATCTCCGGCCTCAAGATCGGCTCGCGTCCCGCCAGCCGCAAGAAGAGCGACGCGATCGAGGATCTGCGCGCCATCCCCTGGGTGTTCAGCTGGGCGCAGGCACGCGTCATGCTGCCGGGCTGGTACGGGTTAGGGCAAGCGCTCGACCAGTTCGAGGACAAGGCGCTGCTCGCCGACATGGCGCAGCATTGGGCCTTCCTCCAATCCGCGCTCGCCAATCTGGAGATGGTGTTGGCGAAATCCGACCTCGGCATCGCCGCGCGTTATCTTCCGCTGGTGGAGGATCAGGCCAAGGCGGAAGAGATTTTCGGCCGCATCAAAACGGGCTGGAACCAGGCGCATGACGGCCTGCTCGCCGCCACCGGCCAGTCGCGCCTGCTTGAAAAAAGCCCGGCGCTCGAAACCTCGATCCGCCTGCGCCTCCCCTATATTGAGCCGCTCAATCTGCTTCAGGTCGAACTGCTCAAGCGCCACCGCGCAGGCGAAGACGATCCGCGCATCAAGGAAGGCATCGAACTGTCGATCAACGCGATCGCAACGGCGCTGAGGAACAGCGGCTAACCCAATCCGCCCACCTCCGTTCAGTTCGAGCCTGTCGAGAACCCATTTCCACGTTCTCGACAAGCTCGAACCGGACGGGCGGGGCATTAAAACGGATTGATCTTCCCAAATCCGCCGCCCTCGGATAGTGGCAGGCCTTTGATGCGTTGGGCCTTTCGCGCCTTCATGCACTGCGAAGTTTCTGGAGACCCCCCATGCGCGCCGAAGCGCTGCAATATATCGACCGTATCGACGCCGCGCTGGCTTTGCTGCGCCAGTCGCTCGACTGGGACCGCGCGCTGCGTCGGCTCGACGAACTCAACGCCCGCGTCGAGGACCCGACACTGTGGGACAATGCCAAGCTAGCGCAGGAGGTGATGCGCGAGCGCACCCGGCTCGACGGTGCGATCGGCGCAACCCGCGCGATCGAGGGCGAAAAGACCGACACCGCCGAACTCATCGAAATGGCCGAGGCCGAAGGCGATGAGGACATGGTCAATGAAGCCGTGTCATCGCTCAAGGCGCTCGCCGACCGCGCGGACGAGGACAAGATCAAGGCGCTGCTGTCGGGCGAGGCGGACGCCAGCGACACCTATCTCGAAATCCACGCGGGCGCAGGCGGTACCGAAAGCCAGGACTGGGCCGAAATCCTCAGCCGCATGTATCGCCGCTGGGCCGAACGGCGCGGCTACAAGGTCGAACTGGTCGATTATCAGGCGGGCGATCAGGCGGGCATCAAATCGGCCACCTTCCTGTTCAAGGGCGAGAACGCCTATGGCTACGCCAAGACCGAAAGCGGCGTCCACCGCCTCGTCCGCATCAGCCCCTATGACAGCGCGGCCCGCCGCCACACCAGCTTCTCGTCTGTCTGGGTCTATCCGGTTATCGACGACAATATCGATATCGAGATCAACGAAAGCGACCTCAAGATCGATACCTATCGCGCGTCGGGCGCTGGCGGTCAGCACGTCAACACGACCGACTCCGCCGTCCGCATCACGCATGTTCCCTCCGGCATCATCGTCGCGTCGCAGAACGACCGCTCGCAGCACAAGAACCGCGCGACCGCGATGAATATGCTGAAAGCGCGCCTCTACGAAGCCGAATTGCGCCGTCGCGAAGAAGCGGCGTCCGGCGAATATCAGGCGAAGACGGAGATCGGCTGGGGCCATCAGATCCGCTCCTACGTGCTGCAACCCTATCAGCTGGTGAAGGACCTGCGCACCGGAGTCACATCGACATCGCCCGACGACGTGCTCGACGGCGCGCTCGATCCCTTCATGGCCGCTGCGCTCAGCCAGAAGGTGACGGGCGAGAAGGTCGATGTGGAGGATGTGGACTGATGATCCGGGCGGTACTTGCAGGGGCGTTGTTCCTGCTTGCCGCCTGTGACCGCCTGCCCGGCGGCGATGCGAACGGTCGCCCGCCCGCCGCGCAGGATTTCCCCAGGGCCGACCGCCCCGTCGCGCCCATAGTCTCGACCCGCTGGTCGAACGAGGAAGCGCGCGACCGCGTACGCGAGGCCGATGACATCATGGACCAAGCGGGCATCCGTCCCGGCATGACCGTGGCCGACATCGGCGCAGGCGAAGGCTATTATACCGTCCGCCTCGCCAAACGTGTCGGCAAGCGTGGTCGTGTCCTCGCCGAAGACATTTTGCCCGAAGTGATCGAAGCCCTCTCGCGCCGCATCACGCGCGAAGATTGGGACAATATCAGCGTCAAGCTGGGCGCGGCGGAAGATCCCAAACTTCCCGAAAACAGCTTCGACCGTATCTTGATGGTCCATATGTATCATGAAATCGCCGAGCCTTATGCGTTTCTGTGGCATCTCAGTCCGGCTCTGAAGCCAGACGGCGAACTCATCGTGGTCGATGCCGATCGTCCCACGGCCCAGCATGGCACGCCACCGCGTCTGCTCGCCTGCGAACTGGCCGCCATGGGCTTTCGCATGGAAAAACTGGTCCCTCGCCCCTCGGCGGGCGGCTATTTCGCGCGTTTCCGCCGCATCGCAGCACGGCCCGATCCAGCCAACATCGTTCCTTGCGCCTTGAAAGAACAATAGCTTATATCGTTAGAGCAATCCTAACGTCGATTGTTGGGGGCCAATCGCTGTGCGCCCGCGTTCGTAAGATATGGGATCATCTTTCAAACCCGGTGTCTTCCGCGCCGTCCCCCGCTACAAATTATTCGAGCCGGTTCGCCTGCATTTCCGCGGCGCATGGTTACGCGGCCATCTGCTCGACCTGTCATCAACGGGCGCGCTCGCTCACGCCGAGCGTCCGCCCGAGCCGGGCGATGCGATCCGGGTCGAAGGCGGGGGCTGGTGTCTGTCGGGCGATGTGTTGTGGGCGCGCGCCCGACGCTTCGGCATTGGCTTCACTCTGCCCCTTGCCGAAGCGACGTTGCTGAAGATCGTGGAAGGTGGCTCGATCCCGATAGCCTAGCTTTTGCGCCGCCACCGCCGGAAAGCCGAAATCCCCAGAAAGCTGCCGCCCACCACTGCTGCGATCGCGCCGCCAGCTGATGCGAGTGCCCAGGCACCAGCGGCGATCAGGCCCGTCAGAAAATCGACGATGATGAGGGTGAGGTGGATCATGGCATAAGGAACACGGCCTAGTTGCGGAGTTCCTTAGCCTCCTGATATTTGAGTTCGAGGAAGCGGTTCTGCGTCGCCAGCTTATCGAGGTCGCCGCTCGCCAGGGTCTCACTCATCCGGGCGATTTCCTGATCGATAACCGACAAACCTTCGATCAACTGCTTTTCCGGCACGCGCCCATTGCGTTCTTCGCGTCGCATCGGCTCCGGGATCGACTGGTAGCCCGTCACCAGCTCGGGCAGATGATCGGACAGCAACCGACGGATTTCCTGCGCCGCCGGATCGCCTTCGCCAAGCCGCTCCAGCTGCGGTGCCAGCGTCTCCAGCTTCACGCCGATGCTGTCGACCAACGTCACTGCGGGCGCGGGCAGCGCCTTGCGCTGGTTTTCCAGCCAGATTTCGGTCTTGAGGGGGAGGGCGGGCAGCGCCGTCTGCGCCAGCGCCTCGGTCCGCACCGCAGCTTCGCCCGGCAGCATGGCGACCGCGATGACGCAGACAATCATGATTGCCAGCAGGATCATCACCCCGCTGGTGCCAAGAGGCATGACGAAGCCGACCGCCGCGCCCGCGATCAGCACCGCCAGCACCGCGCCCAC
>CAJYHD010000666.1 GCA_913773715.1 uncultured Sphingobium sp. | reverse complement strand
CCTCGGGCACCAAGGAGACCTCGGCCAGCCGGACCGTCTGAAGTCGACGCTTGATGTTGCGAGTGCCGCGAACATGCCGGCCAGGCTTGAAGCCGATCGACAAGCCAGACAGCGCGCCGTCCTCCATCAATGCGTAGTGGAAGCGCCCGCGATCGGTCTCCATGCCCGAAAGCTTGCCCTCGACATAGAGGCCCTTGCTGTCTTCCTTCATGGACTGCCACTTGCCGACGGGTAGATCCGAACCGGTGAACGGGTTGGCAACCGAGCCGTGCATCATCTTCATCGCGGGCAGACTGCTCTTAGCGGCCCAATCACGCAGGGAGTCATGGAACGCGCCGGGTTCGATCACGTCACCATGGCTGTCGATATTGCCGAAGATGGCGCCGTAGCCCGCGAAGTGGCCGGTCTTGGCGTCCAGGCCTTCGGGCGCGAACTTAAACTCAAGCCGTTCCATCGGTCGTCTCCTTGCCCGCCTGCGTGATCGGCACGTTCTGCATCTGCATGCGCGGGGTATCGCCGCCAGCCACGGGCGGCAGGTTCTCGAGTGCGCGCACCTCGTTGATCGTCAGCGCGCCGATCTGGGTCATGGTCTGGTAGAAGGCCGATCGGCCAGCGCTGTCGCCGCGTAGCAGGCCCTCTAAGTTGAACTCGATCGTGATGCCGGCGATGCGGTCCGCAGTTGTCAGTAGCTGCTTCGATAGCGCCTGCTCGATGCGCTTCACCCGGCGCCGCAGGGTGAACTTGTTGAAACCGAGCGTCTGCTGCTCCAGACCCGTGCCCCAGCTGGTGCTGTTCTCAGTGTGCCCAATCATGTGGGGCGGCACACCGAACACGCGGCAGATCTCCTCAACCGAGAAGCGCCGGCTTTCCAACATCTGTGCGTCTTCCGGCGACAGCGTCAGCTGCGTCCACGATAGCCCGTTGTCCAGCAGCATGGGGCGGCCGGCGTTGATGGCTCCCACGAACTTGTCGACTAGCAGCTGCTCGGCTTCCTGCCGCTGCTCCTTCTTCATCGCTTGCGGCGCCGACAGGATACCCGACGGTCGGGCGCCGTTGGCAAACATGCCATTGGCGGCCTGCTCGGCATTAAGCGCCCCGGTGAAGATCTGACGGCAGACCGACAAGGTCGAGGCGCCGCCGAGAGGATTGCCGCCGAACCCGCGAATATGCAGGATGCGCTCTTGCGTTACGCGGCGCTGCTTGCCGTCTTCAGACCAGCTGTACTCGATGTCGCCATTCGTCAGTCGGCGCGTGCATACAGCGTCCGGACGGATGGGTGTCAACGAATAGATCGACCCATCGCCGCGCTTCTCGATCTCGGCGTAGGCGTTGCCGTGCAACTCGATGCCGGCGCAGCTGAACTCCCAAAAATCGACGGCGGTTTGGTCGTAATTAGGGCTGTCATGCAGCACGTAGTACAGCGGGTGATCCCGCGCGATCGAGCGGACGCCCGCGCGATCGGTGCGGTAGACCATAAGCGGCAGCGAGGCGATCGTGCCGGCCAGCAGGTTCACGCACGCCCAGGTGGCGGCTAGCCCTACAGCGTTCCCGATGCCACGATCGGTGAAGTTCGCCAGCGTGACGCGGTTGGTGCTGAAGTCATCGCGGTTGTTGAACGCGACGTCCGTGAAGCCGGAGACCGGGATGATATCCTTGTGCTCGTGGCGGGCGATCTGTTTGCGCTGCTCCGCAGCTGCTGCCTCGCGCGACAGCTTATAGGTGCTCATCCGCGAAGGGCCTCAAGCCAGTCGTCGGTGGAAACTTCGGTCTCGGCAAACATCGCTTCGACCCCTTCCGCCATCGCGAGCGCGACCATGCCGTCAATGCGGCCGGTTGCTTTCGACTTGTCCAACTTCCGATTGCCGGCCGGGTCCGGCACGGCGACTGCATTGGCGGCGCACATGGCAAGCACCGGGTGCCCGCCGTGGCGTACGGCGCCGTTTAGTAGATCAGCCTCCAGCGCGTCGAGCGCAGGTGACATGCTGACGAAGCCTTGGCCGAACGGCTCCAGCGGCAGCTCGACGTTCTGGCGCTCCAGCGCGCCCTTCATGCGATCCATGCGCCAGCGGTCGAAGGCTAGCCGCGCCACGTTCAGATTGGCGGTGATCACGCCGACGTCGCGAGCGACAAAGTCGTAGTCGATCACCTTGCCGGGCGTGACGCGCAGCAGACCTTGGCTCACCCACAGATCATAGGGCGCCCGATCTCGCCGAGCAGCTTCCATCACCATGTCCTGCGGCATCCAGAAGTGCGGCTGAACGTGGAGCAGCCCGTCCTTGCGGCACGTCAGCACCAAGGCGGTCAAGTCAGTCGTAGCCGACAAGTCGAGCCCGCCGTACACCGTGCCGTCCAGATCATCCGGCGCGGCGTTGCCCTGCTTCCACACCGAAGCGGCGACAAAGGCTGAGACCATGTTCACGCGCTGGTTCAGGAACAGCACCCTGAACTTGCTCTCGTTGCTGGGCATGCGCTTGGCGGAAGCGGCCTGGTTCTCGACATCGGCGCGGGAGCGGAACAGCCCAATCGCCGGGTTCGCCGCCTCCCAAGCTTTCGGGTCGTCAAGCTCGCACCCCTCCGGTGCGGTGTAGAGGTGGCAGACAATCGATGGATCCTGCGACCGCTCGGCATCGTCCAGTTCGATCGAGAACAGGTCCGCGTCGGTCGGCGCCTGCGTGCTGATCACGATCAGGATAGCGTCGTCGTAGGCGCCCTGCCCGGTCGTCAAGCCATCCCAGAAGTCGTCCTGCGGCCCCTTGATCTGGCCGGCCTCATCCACAATCGCCACCACTGGTGAGCCACCGTGAGACGTCGAGCCTTCGGCCGAGAGCGCTTCGTACTCCACGTTCATCGGCAGGAAGATGATCCGCTTTGCCGAGTCCACCGTACGGCAGAGCCGGCGCAGCGTGGTCGACAGCTTGATCATCTTCGACGCGTAGTTGTAGACCTCGGCGGCCTGCTTACGTGACCTGGCGCCGGAGTTGATGCGACTGTTCTGCTTCGCCTCGGGCCCGGCGCCATGGATCACGACGATCATGGCAATAGTGGCCGTCTTCGAATTCTTCCGGGCGATGCTGAGCAGCGCCTTCTTGGTCGGCACCTTGTTGTCGTAGACTGCGTAGAAGAACGCTTCCTGGAAATCCGCCAGGCGGATCTGTTTCCCGACCAGCGGACCCTCTGGCACCACGCAGTGCCGCTCGGCGAACGCCATGTTGCGCTCGGCCCGCGTCCACTTCGCAGGCGCCAACTTGCGCCAGTTGCGGATCTTCGGGATCGGGCCGCACTTGATCGCGTCCCGTATGACCTGCCTCACTGGATGCTCGGCCGCGCGATCAGATCGTCATCGCTGAAGCCGGCCTCGATCTCTTTCGCCTGGGCAGTGCGCTTGTCGACGTCTCGCTTCTCGCCGTTCTTGCCGCGATTGTGGATGCCGAGCGTCTGACGGTACTTGATCACTCGCGCGTGCAGATCGGCGATCACACGGATGCGCGGGTTTTGCATCGGCGTGCCGCCGGCATTGTGCATGACGGTGTCCTCGCCATCGAGAACTTGCTCTTCACGCTCCAGCCGTCGCATCGCCCGCGCCAGCAGCGCCGCAATCTCCAGATCATGGGCCGACCATTCGCCCTTGGCCTTCTCGGCAACGATATTCAGCCAAAACGGCAGGTCCGCCTCGGCGATCGGCACGTGCTCGGGCGGATATAGATCCTTGGCCGAATGCTTCATGATTTCGACGGCGGCGGCGTTGCTGTCCACCCGTTGCTTGCGCGCTGCCATTCGGACCTCCTGCGCGCGGGCGAGAAACTGTGTTAGCGATAAAACGAAGGTCGGAGGACGGTACTGTGCCCGCAAAGCCCCAAGTTCAGACTACCCCCCGTCAACCTGAAC
>CAJYHD010000665.1 GCA_913773715.1 uncultured Sphingobium sp. | reverse complement strand
GCCACGTTGCTGCGTGGGCGCTTGGGGTGCAGAGCCGATTTCGGCTTCTGCTTGGGCCGCAGCAGCGTGAGCCTCGGTTGCCGCCCTTTCTGCGTCATTGACTGCGCTGTTCGCAGCCGCTTGATCTGCATCGCCCGCCTCGGCTGCGGGTGCGCTCTGCTCGGCTTGCTCTTGCGATTGCGGCTGGACCGGCTGGCGCCCATTGTAGGTCATGCCACGGCCGATGCTCATATCGTCGACGTCGACGGTGAAGGCGTCCGTCACTAGATCGCTTGGCTTGCCGCTGAAGTTGATGACCCAACGTAGGCCGTCGATGTCGAGAATGTCCTGACCGGCGGTTGCGTTGCTCATGTCGATCTGGATGTGACCAGTGCAAACAATCTGCTGGTAAGGAGGCTCACCCAATGCGCCTGGATTATCGATCGAGACATGATCGAACGTCACTTTGGCCTGGTCGAAGGCTGCAACGATCCGGTTCGGATCGGCGCCCAACCATGACTGCATCATCATCAGCTTGGGCAAGGCAGCCTTGTACAGCTTGCCCCGCGTTTCCTTTCCGACCACCTCCTGCACGTCGGCGCGTTGGCAGGCGGCCAACGCAGGATGGGAAGAGTTGTGCGTCTGCTCCTCACCTCCGCCTGCCTGCGGGCTGCAGTTGGTGAGCGTGACAGCCAAGACGCTGCACAGGATCGATGTGGCGAGCGGCAGTGTGCCCCGGGGTGAACCGCGCATCACAGCACGCACACATGGTAACGGGTGCCGTCGATCGTGATTATGCCTGAGCCGTCCGGGTTCACCTTGAACCGCTTGTCTGCGATGTCGTAGTGACGGTCCGTCGCCACATTGCCTTGAATCAGGTCGTGGCCGAGCAGTTCCCCTCCAGCGGGGTCGAACGTGAAAAACCCGACGATGCCGGTATCACTCTTGTCAGGCAGCCAGCTGAAGTAGGTATACATGTCGGCGTGTTCAGGCGGCAGTGAACGCCCGCCGAAGTTCATCATCGAGGCCCCCGATGATGAGCTGCAGAACTCGCCTGGCTTTCCCTCTCCATCGATCAGCGCAAAGCCGATGGTGGAGGGCTTGCCAGTAACCGCCTGAGACCAACTGCTCAGCATCTGCTTGGCGTCATCCGCATCAGGCGTGGCGGCTGGCTGCGCGTTTTGAGAGGCAGTGGCGGAGTTGTTGTCGTCCGAGGACGGCCAAACACCTGCGAGTATGAGCAGGCCGCCGATTAACCAAACCGCATTGCGCCACGGCAAGCTGCGCCAGAAGTCGAGGCTGAGCCACGGTGAGCGATCAATCGCTTCATCCGTTCGGCGTGATGATGCCTGCTGTCTGGACTCACGCGGCGCTGTACGCGAAACGTGAAGAGCGCCGCTATTGTCGGGCACCTCTTCCCACTCGGCGTCTACGATATCATCCCCGGCCATCAGCATGCCTCCAGTATGCGGAGGCACCGGCCGAAGCCGGGCGCTGAGAACCCTAGGCAGACCCAGGGCGCCATCGCCTTTAGGCGTTTACCCTGGACATGCACGACGGCCACCCGGCCGAGAGATCTCGACCAGCGTCTGCAACTAGAGGTTCTCAGGCCTCCCCCACGGGACTGACCGCAGGTAGAATGCGTATGCTGTGTTGATGGCGAGCGATCAAGGGCTTGCGCCACGCAATTGTGTTTCATGGTGCCTGCGTTCCTCACCACTCTCGCACCAGCATCACGGTGAGCACGCGCTGCGTCACATCGGGGTTGGCGGGGTCGTCCGAGCCGAACGCCAGGTCCTTGTCGTAGTAATCTACCTTGAAGAGCAGATCCTCGCCGAACAGCGTTAGATCGCCAAAGTCCCGCTCTCCATGCGGATCATTGTCGGCATCGAAGCCGTCATAGCTCGCGAGCGCGGCAGCGAGGGCGCTGGCGCTGAAACCGGACACCTTGCGCAGCGTGTTGGTGATGACGATGCTGCCGCCGGTTCCGGTCTGACGAAGTTGATCGTTCAAGCGGGCGATCATCATCGCCCGAGGCATGTCGGTTTTTTGGGTCATGGATGGTGATCCTCTACGCTCCCGCCTGCATGTCTGTGCACGTGGGCGGTGAGCGGGATGGAAGCGAAAGGAGTTGTAGACTCGCGGCAGCCGGCCAAGGCGCGGCGCGGCTACTTCCGCTTGGCGGCGGCGCGGACCTGCTCAAGCAGCCTGTCGAGGTCAGGCTTTGCCGCCAGCGCCTGCGATGCAGCTTTGCTGATCGGAAGCAGTGCCTTGGTCAGATCGTTCTGCTCGAACCCTGCTGCCATGGTTTCGACTGGGATGTTGAACGGCATGTACAAGACTAGCTGGGCGTCGTCGCGAACGAACCCGGCCTTCTTCAAGGCCGCGACGTTCTTGTCGTCCTGCAGAAGCCCTTCGGTGAAGTCTTGCAAGCCCCGGCGAAACTTAACCGCGATGCACAGCTGCGTCGGGGCCGCCTTGAGCGCAGCGGCCAGCCAGGAATGTTCGTAGCCATCTGGGTCCGATGACAGCTCGCCGAGCTCCAGCCACATGTCGCCGGTGCCGACACCCTTGGTCATCTTCCACTCGGGGCAGACAATCCGGGTCGACCAATCGACTTCGCTGCACTCCCATGGCGCCTGCGCCACCTGGCTGATAGCGAGGAAGGCCTCGTGCATCACTCGCTCGCTGAGCGGCCAGGCGCTGTGGAAGAAGTCGGCTTCGATTTGGCCAAGATTGCGGATGATGCGAGCAGCTAGCTGCCCGTCGGTCAGCTTGGCGGCAGCCATGCGATGTTCGTGGTCCAAGTTCGTATCCTTCGCGTGTCGGAGGCCGAATGGGGCCTCTATCGGCGCGAAGCCGATCTTGCAATGAGTGCTGGCTTGGTCCGCCGAACTGCCGACGCACTGACCCTGCATTCTCTCGTCCGGATACTATCCGGCACCCCACTCGACGCTCTTTGTGGATTGCGCTT
>CAJYHD010000664.1 GCA_913773715.1 uncultured Sphingobium sp. | reverse complement strand
CTGTTAGCCGGGGGCGGCGGGGGCGTCAAGCGCTGGACCCGAAGAAATCGCATTTCTCGAAAAGGGCGGGGTGGCCGTTCTGCCATCCCGCCCTTGATCTGGGTCAGGCGGCGGCCTTGCGACGCTCGGCCATTTCCTCGTTCAGCATTTCGGCCAGCAGGAAGGCCAGCTCAAGGCTCTGCGCCGCATTGAGGCGCGGGTCGCAATGCGTGTGATAGCGGTCCGCCAGCCCCTCGTCGGTGATGGCGATCGCGCCGCCGGTGCATTCGGTGACGTTCTGCCCGGTCATCTCCGCATGGATGCCGCCGCCGAAGCTGCCCTCGGCGCGATGCACCGCGAAGAAGCCGCGCACTTCGGCCAGGATGCGCTCGAACGGGCGCGTCTTGTAGCCATTGGCCGCCTTGATGACGTTGCCGTGCATCGGATCGCACGACCAGACCACCGGATGGCCTTCCCGCAAGACGGCGCGCACCAGCTTGGGCAGGCCCGTCTCGATCTTGTCATGTCCATAACGCGTGATGAGCGTGATGCGCCCCGCTTCCCGCGACGGATTCAGGATATCAAGCAGGCGGATGAGCGCGTCCGGCTCCAGGCTGGGGCCGCACTTCATGCCGATCGGATTGCCGATGCCGCGCAGATATTCGATATGGGCGCTGCCCTCGAACCGGGTGCGATCGCCGATCCACACCATGTGCGCCGACGTGTCGTACCAATCGCCGGTCAGCGAATCCTGTCGGGTCAGCGCTTCCTCAAACGGGAGCAGCAGCGCTTCATGGCTGGTGTAGAAGCTGGTGCCACCAAGCTGCGGCACGCTGTCGGCGTCCAGACCGCAGGCGCGCATGAAATCGAGCGCCTGGCCGATCTGGTCGGCCATCGCTTCGAACTTCGCCGCCCAGGGTGATCGGCCCATGAAATCGAGCATCCAGCCATGTACACGGTCGAGCGAGGCATAGCCGCCGGTCGAGAAAGCGCGGACCAGATTGAGCGTGGCCGCCGACTGGTTGTAGGCGCGCACCATCCGCTCCGGGTCCGGTTCGCGCGCTTCGGGCGTGAAGGCGATGTCGTTCACATTGTCGCCGCGATAGCTCGGCAACTCGACGCCACCGATCGTCTCGGTATCGGCCGAGCGGGGCTTGGCGAACTGGCCCGCCATGCGACCGACCTTCACCACCGGCAGCTTCGACGCAAAGGTCAGCACCACCGCCATCTGAAGCAGCACGCGGAACGTGTCGCGGATATTGTTCGGGTGGAACTCGGCAAAGCTCTCGGCGCAATCGCCCCCTTGCAGCAGGAAGGCTTCACCCGTTGTCACCTTGGCGAGATCCGCCTTCAGGTTGCGCGCCTCGCCGGCAAAGACGAGCGGCGGAAACTGGCCAAGCTGAGCCTCGACCGAGGCCAAGGCCTTCGCGTCCCGATAAAAGGGCATCTGAATGCCCTTATGGCTGCGCCAGCTATCCGGCGTCCACTTCGCCGCCACGTCGAGTCTCCTTCACGTAAAAACAGGCGCCGCACCTAAGCGCTCGGGCGCGCTTAGGCAAGTTTATAGCTGCGAGGCCGCTTGGCTGCGCAATCATTTGTCCCGATCAGTCTGATCGGTCGCGGCTATTTTTGGCAGGGGTGCTTTTCGTTGAGCGCTACGCTGACAAGGACGGAGGCGGGCGTCTTGCGCTGATCGGGCCATTTGACGAGATAATCGACCACGGTCTTGCGGGCTTCGTCGGCGCTCATCTGGTTGGGCCAGCACACTTGCCGCCCACGCCCGATGAAATAGTCCTTTCGGATCCCGTCCACCACGCCGACAATATAGGCGGTGCAGGCAAGCGCATATTCGGGTGCCTTGTTGCGGCATTTGGCGAGCAGGCTCTCACCACTTTCGTACATGAAGCTGCCGCCGGTCGCGGGCGGCTGGGCGAGGGCGGGGAGGGGGGTGGCCGCGATCAGGACGGCGGTCGGTGCGACAAGAAAGGCGCGCATGGGTGGAGGTCCTGCGATGATGGTAGGGTTCGCTGCGTTTCGCTTAACTTCGCATGTTTCCCGCATTTTGCGAAATTATATTACGAATAGGCGATCCTATCGGAAAGCGCATTCGCCATGAGGCACATTCGATGGTGATAGCGAAACGAAGCAGAATAGGACAGTTCTCGCTCCCGCTAGCGGGAGCGGCTCCGGGGTGGGGCGGACGCAAGGTGGCAAGGCCCGCCCCGCTGCGACTAGATCGCTTCGCTCTCAAGTCTCGCCGCCCCTCCCGCAGGTGGGAGGGGTGGAGAGGGCTACTTCTTTTTCGCGGTGAAGCTGAACGTCACACCCACCTGCGGGGCGAGGCCCTTGCTGCTGTCGCCGTTGCCGACATCGAAGCTAGCGCGGGCAACGGTCGCGGTGCCGCTGACCTTTCGGGTGGTCCCATCGCCCGCGAGGGTAAAGCGGATCGTCTGCGGCTTGGATGCGCCCTTCAGCGTCAGGCGGCCTTTGGCGGTGTAGCTGTTCGCGCCGGTCTTTTCCGCGCCGGTCGCGGTGAAGATCGCGGTCGGGTGCGCGGCGACGCCGAAGAACTCGTCACCCGGCAGCATCCCGTCCTTGTAGGCGTCGCTGACGCTGGCGCTGGCCATGTCGATCGTCACCTTGATGTCGGCGCTTTCGGGGTGATCGGGGTCCATCGCGATCGCCGCCGTCCATTTGGAAAAGCTCCCGGAGATGAGATCGCTGTCGTTGCGGACGGAGAAACCGATCTTGCCGCCGGGCTGCACGGTCCAGGTGGGCGGCGGTCCGGCGGGTTGTTCTTCCTTTGCGGGTGCGGCGGCGTTGGTCGCTTCCGGCTGCGTCGCATCGGCGGGTTCGGAGACGTTGGCTGGCATGTCGTCCGCCTCCGCGACATAGTCCGCCCTGTTGGCGGCGGGGGGCGGCGTCTCAGCCTGCGGCGCGGGCAGGATCGCCTTGCCGACTGCGGTGCCGACGAGGATCAGTGCTGGCAGGCCGATGAGTGCAGCGGTCGAGCGGCCCGGCACCATGCGCCAGATGAGGCCGTCACTCATCAGGACATGATGACGCAGCGCGCCCGCGACATGCAGGACGAAGAGCGCGATACCGATCCAGGCGAGCAGGCCGTGGCCATTCTCGGCCAGCCCGTGCACCGACTGGGGCAGGGGCAAATGAGGCAGGGGGACGACGCCGAAGATCAGCGTCGGCACCTTGACTTTCGACGTCGAAACCAGCGCCCAGCCGGTCAACGGCGCGCCCAGCATGAAGACGTAAAGACCGACATGCACGGCCGAGGCGAGCGTCCCCTGCCAGCCATGCTCGAGCTTGGGCGGGCGCGGCTTCCAGTAGCGCACGACGATGCGCAGCACCGTCAACGCAAGGATCAGGATGCCGACCGACTTGTGCAACTGGAACATCGCAAAGCCATGCGCGCCCAGATCCTCAAGCGCCCAGCCCACGCTGATCTGAAAGGCGAGCAAGGCCGCGATCGTCCAGTGGAGGATGATGGCGGCCAGGTTGTAACGCTGCGGCATGGAAAGGCTTCCTCCCCGAATTTAAGAGGGGAAAGCTATTTCGACTTTACGCGCAAGTCCATCATTGTAGCAGGAAACAGAGTGTTGCTGCGCGTTCGCAAGATCAGCGCAGGTCGATCGCCTTGTCTTCGGCATCCGGCAACTGCGCGCCCATTAGTCTCGCCAGCGTCGGTGCGATCGCGCGCATGTCGATTTCACCGAGGTTCTTGGCTCTCGTCACGCCCTTGCCCATGACCATGAAGGTCGCGCGCAGATTGGCCGGGCCGGGGAAATAACCGTGCATGCCCTTGACCGGGGTGGGTGCAACGACGGGCGCTGATG
>CAJYHD010000663.1 GCA_913773715.1 uncultured Sphingobium sp. | reverse complement strand
AGCGGGTCGCAGATCCTCGTCAGCCTGCTCATCCCCTTCGGCTCCTACCTGCTCGCCGAACATGTTCACGCGTCGGGCATCCTCGCCGCCGTGGGCGCGGGCGTCACCATGACCTTCGCCGAAATCTCGCGGCAGGCGCTGCCCGACGCGTGAACATGTTCGGCGAGCAGGTAGGAGCCGAAGGGGATGAGCAGGCTGACGAGGATCTGCGACCCGCTATCCTCGCCCCAGCGCTTCATCACCCACGCCTTGACCCGCGTCGCGATCACGGTCACCGCGATACCGATGACGAGGCCGCCGCCCGCGACCCAGAGGAAATTGACGAAGGCGGTCCCGGCGGAAAAGGTGCCCGTCAGGGCTGCCGCGACGGCGAAGCGCAGGCAGACGAGGCCCGACGCGTCGTTCAGCAGCGATTCTCCTTCGAGAATGTGCATCATCCGCTTGGGGATCGGCACGCGCGCGGCGATTGCGGAGACGGCGATCGGATCGGTCGGCGATATCACCGCTGCCAGCGCGAAGGCGACCGCCAGCGGCATCGCCGGGATCAGCCAATGGATGAAGAAACCCATGCCGACGACGGTGATGAGGACGAGACCGAAGGCGAGTTCGGCGACGGTGGACACGTCCTTGAACAATTCATCCTTGGGGATGCGCCAGCCGTCGAGGAACAGCAAAGGCGGCAGGAAGAGGAACAGGAACAGTTCGGGATCGAGTTCGACCCGATAGGATGTCGACAGGCCGATGAGGCCGCCCAGCAGGATCTGGACCAGCGGCGTCGGCAGGGAAATCGGCAGCATCCGCGACACCGCGCCGCTGACGACGACCGCCGCCAACAGGAATAGTACGATCGAAACTGTCTCCAAACCTTCGCTCCCCTGGTTGCAGGGGGACGATGGGTAAAGCGGGCAGGGGATGCAACCCCGAACCTGCCTTTTTACGGGGTAAGCACTCGAACCATTACTATTCCCCGGCGATCATGTCGCGGATGCGTTGCGAGATGGTATCGACGGCGAAGGGCTTGGTCAGCACCGCCATCCCTTTTTCCAGATGCCCGTTCTGCGCCAGCGCATTTTCGGCATAGCCGGTGATGAACAGGATCTTGAGGTCGGGCCGCTGCCCTCGCGCCGCGTCCGCCATCTGCCGCCCGTTCATGCCGCCTGGCAGCCCGACGTCAGTAATGAGCAGGTCGATGCGGATATCCGATCGCAATATGGCAAGCCCGCCCGCCGAGTCCGAGGCCTCAATCGCGGTATAGCCCAGCTCCTGCAACACATCCATCACGAGCATGCGGACGGTAGGCTCATCATCCACAACCAGTACCGTGCCGCCAGACCCCGGCACGATCGGTACGTCCTGCTTGGGTAACGGATCGGGGGCTTCACTCTCCCCCAAGTGGCGGGGCAGGAAGATACAGACGGTGGTTCCTTGCCCCTCACGCGAATGAATGCGCACCTGACCGCCCGACTGCCGCGCGAAGCCGTAGATCATGGAGAGGCCAAGGCCGGTTCCCTGACCGATCGGCTTGGTGGTGAAGAAGGGGTCGAACGCCTTGGCGATGACGTCCTGCGACATGCCGGCTCCGGTGTCTGTCACGCAGAGCGAGAGATATTGACCCTCCGGCATGTCCTGCTTGGCGGCGGCGCGCGCGTCGATCAGGCGGTTGCCTGTCTCGATCATGATGCGCCCGCCGCCTGGCATCGCGTCGCGGGCGTTGATGCAGAGGTTGAGGATGGCGTTTTCAAGCTGCGACTGATCGACCAGCGCGGTCCACAGGTCGGGCGCGCTTGCCGTGCAAATCTCGATTTCCGGCCCGACCGTACGTTGCACCAGTTCCAGCAGTCCGATGACGAGTGCGTTCACGTTCGTTGCGACCGGCGCAAGCGTCTGGCGGCGAGAAAAAGCAAGCAGCCGGTGCGTCAGCGCTGCCGCGCGGCGTGTTGCGTCCTGCGCCGCGGTCATATATTTGTCGATCTCCGTCAAGCGCCCCTGATCGATGCGCAGGTTCATGAGTTCGAGCGCGCCAGAAATACCTGCGAGCAGATTGTTGAAGTCGTGCGCAAGGCCGCCGGTCAACTGGCCCACCGCCTCCATTTTCTGCGACTGGCGCAGTGCGGCTTCGGTCGCGCGCAACATCTCTTCCGCCTCCTTGGCGGCGGTGATGTGGCGACCGGTCGCGAAGATTTCGGCCGGTCCGGGCGCGGCCACCCATTGCATCCAGCGGTAACTGCCGTCCTTGTGGCGGAAGCGGTTCTCGAAGCTCGGCAATGTCCCCACCTGTGCGGTTCCCAGCGCAGCCTCCGTCGCGGCGAGATCTTCGGGATGCGCCAGTGAAACCGCTTCCAGCCCGATCAGGTCTTCGGGATCATAGCCCAGAACCTCCTTCCACGCTGGATTGACCCGCTGATAGAGCCCCTCGGGCGAAAGGATGACCATCAGGTCGGGTGATGTATTCCACAACCGGTCGCGTTCCGCCGTCCGCGCCTCCACCTGTCGCTCCAGCGTCTTGTTCAGTTGCTCCAGCGCCTTCTGCGCCTCCACCAGTTCGCGGTCAGCCAGTACGCGCTTGGTCGTCTCGTTGGTGAAAATGAAGAGGCCGGCAATCTCGCCCGACCCGTCGAGCACGCGCGAATAGGAGAAGCTCCACCATGTGTCGGACGCGCCTCGGTCGGTGTCGAGTTTCCAAGGGAGATCGGTGAAGCGCTGGCTTTCCCCGGCAAAGGCGTCGGCGATGATCGGCGTCGCCTGCTCCAGACCGTCTTCCCACACCTTGTCGAACCGCTCGCCCATCGCCCATTCGAGCCGGGGGCCGAGCAGCGGGAAATAGGTTTCGTTAAAGAAGAAGAACAGCGGCTCCTTCTCCCAGCACAGGATCATCGATTCCGGCGAATTAAGGATCAAGCTGAGCGCTGCCTTGAGCGCTTCGGGCCAATGTTCGGGCGGTCCCAGCGGATGCTGCGTCCAGTCACGTGCGAGGATGAGGTCGGTCGCAGCGCCGCCCCCTGCAAGGAAGCGGAGTCTGGCTGGCAGGGCGGCAGGATCTCGGGACATGCCGCTCCATAGCGTGATTTGCGATCCTGCGAACCACTATGATGCTACGACGGGAGTTTTGTCGCAGCGCAAAATTTCGCCGCGAGCCGCTTAGGAAGATTTCAACACCTTTCCAGCGGCTTGATTGAAAGATGAAGCGAAAATGAAGGCTTGCTCAGGCCGCTGTCTCGAAATTTAAATCCAACTGTCTTGAAGACGCCATATCAGCGCGGGGGAACACCGATACGAATCATAAAAGGGACTATATTTCATGCAGTTAAACAGCCTTGCACGTGCGCTTCTGCTGGCAGGCTCCGCCCTGTCGGGCCTGATTGCACCCGCCGCCTTCGCTCAGGCCCCGGCAGCCGACGCCGCTGCTGCCGATGCGCCCGCCGCTGATTCCGGCCTCACCGAAATCGTCGTCACCGCGACGAAGCGCGAAACCAATCTTCAGGAAACGCCGATCTCGATGGCGGTGCTGGGTGATGCGACTTTGAAGGATCGCCACGTCCAGAGCCTCTACGACCTCGCCGACGGTGCGGTCCCCTCGCTGCGCATCGCGACATTTGAAGCGCGCCAGAGCGCGCTCACCATCGGTATTCGCGGTATCGTGCCGCTCGACGCCAACCAGCCTGCGCGTGAGCAGGGCGTCGGCATCTATGTCGATGGCATCTACCTCGGTCGCCAGCACGGCCTGAACGCCGCGTTGTTCGACGTCGAGCGCGTCGAAGTGCTGAAGGGTCCGCAGGGCACGCTCTTTGGCCGAAACACCGAAGGCGGCGCGCTCAGCATCGTCAGCCGCGCACCCACCGGCAAGCTGGGTGGCCGTATCGAAGCGGGCACCGGCAACTATGGCGGTCGCACCGCCGACGCGCATATCGACCTGCCCGAAGTCGCTGGCTTCAGCGTCAAGCTGGACGGCGTGATCCAGCATCAGGACGCGACGACCCGCAATCCGCTGCCCGGCCAGGCAGGCTGGAACTATTATAACCGCAAGGGGCTTCGTGCCGCCGTCCGCTGGCAGCCGACCAGCACGATCACCAACGACTTCTCGTACGACGTCGCCAAGGATCAGAACACGCCCTTCTACAGCCAGTTGCTGAACTACAATCCCAATGGTTGCGTCAACGGCACGCAGGCATCGCAGCCGACCTGCTACCTGCCCGGCACAAACTACACGACGATCAACGGCGGTCCGGTGAAGCCGCTGCTCCCCGGCCTCGTCGTCAACGGCGACACGCGCATGGGCGTCGCTGACATCGGCGTGCCGCAGCAGGTGAGCGTCGACAAGACGCATGGCTTCACCAATGCGCTGAAGTGGCAGCTGTCGGACGCGATCGAACTGCGCTCCTTTACCGCATGGCGCGGCGTCGATGCGACGCAGTGGGACAATAGCGGCGGCGCGCATCGTCCGCCGGTCGTCAACCTGACCACCGCCTGCGCCCAGGCCGCGCCTTGCGCCTTCAGCCGCTATAGCCTTGCCGACCTGCGCCAGCGCCAGTTCAGCCAGGAATTGCAGGCCGTCGGCACCGTCGGCAGCGTCGATTATGTCGCGGGCCTGTTCTACTTTAACGAGCATGTCAGCGACGACGCCGCGACGCCCAGCTCGATGGGTGCGGTCGCCATCCGCAACGCGGCGGGCGCGATCACCGGCGCGAACTATGTGACCATCCCCTTCTGCACCGCATCGACCCCGGCCTTCGTCGGCTCGGCCGTCAACGGCTGCTCGATCGACCGTGCTTCGGAAGTCTGGTCGAAGAGCTACGCCGCTTATGGTCAGGCGACCTGGAACGCCACCGACGCGCTGCACATCACTGTCGGCGGCCGCTACACGCATGACGAGAAGAAGGGCGTGCTACACTATTCGCGCAACGTGAATTACGACGTTACGCCGCCTGCCGCGAGCGTCGGCTACAAGCCGCTCGACGCCAAGTGGAACCGCTTCAATCCGATGGCGACGATCGCCTATGACGTCAGCCAGGATCTGCATGTCTATGCCAAGTACGCAACCGGTTACCGCGCCGGCGGCGCAAGCTCGCGCACGTCCAACTATCAGGCGTTCAACCCCGAAGACGTCAAGTCCTACGAAGTCGGCCTGAAGTCGGACTTCTGGGACAATCGCGCCCGCTTCAACCTGGCCGGTTACATCATGGACCGCAAGAACAGCCAGGTCGACATCAGCTCGATCCAGTTCGTCGGCACCAGCAGCTTCAACAACCTCGTCACGATCAATGCCCCGGGCATCACCAAGATCCGCGGCGTCGAAGCCGACTTCACTGTCGAGCCGATCGACGGGCTGACGCTGAACGCCTCCTATGCTTATACATATACGAAAATCCCGCCGGTGCTGATCACCGCGACGGACTCGGCGGGCCGTTCGACCAGCGTCTATCAGAACTTCTACATCGTCTTCACGCCGCGCAACGCGGCGAGCGGGTCGATCGACTATGCGGTTCCGGTCGGCGGCGGCGACACGAAGCTGAAGTTCCACTTCGACGGCAACTATTCGCAGGCGACGCAGGCCTTCGACCAGTTCGCCACGAAGAATGACGCGTCGCTGATCTTCAACGGTCGCATCTCGCTGGCGAATATCGGCACCGGCAGCGGCCGCAATCTGACGCTCAGCGTCTGGGGTCGCAACCTGTTCAACGAACAATATGTGTTCCGCCGCGATCCGTCGAACAGCCTGCCCGGCGCGCCTACGGGCAATGTGACGACCGGCAGCATCGCCAACGTGCTGGGCGACTATGGCAACTTCAATGCGCCGCGTACCTACGGCATCGACGCCAGCATCAAGTTCTGATCTTTCCCTGATCGGTTCTCTGGCCGGGGTAGCGGGTCATCCGCTACCCCGGCTTTTTTTGCGTCAGAACGGCAGTCGCACCAGAACGCGCAGGCCAGGCGCCGCATCCACCAGCGTCAGCGTGCCATGATGGAGCCGCGCGATCGCATCGGCGAGCGGCAGGCCCAGCCCATGACCGCTGCGGCTGCGCGCATCGTCGCTGCGA
>CAJYHD010000662.1 GCA_913773715.1 uncultured Sphingobium sp. | reverse complement strand
ATGCCGCGCGCGGCGACGTCGGTCGCCACGCACACCCGCGCGCGCTGGTCGCGCAGCGCCTGCAGCGCCTGGTTGCGCTCGTTCTGCGAATGCTCGCCCGACAGCGCGACGGCGGCAAAGCCGCGCTCGGTCAGGCTGGAATGGAGATGCCGGACGTTGTCGCGGGTCGCGCAGAACAGGATCGCCGTCTCCGCCTCATGATAACGCAGCAGGTTGACCACCGCATTCTCGATGTCGGACGGCGCGACCGTCAGCGCCTGATAGCTGATGTCGCCATGGCCGCGCTCCTCGCTGACCGTCGAAATACGCAGCGCGTCCTTCTGGTAGCGCTTGGCGAGCGCCACGATCGGCTTGGGCATCGTGGCGGAGAACAGCAGCGTGCGGCGTTCCTGCGGCGCGCTGTCGAGAATGCCCTCCAAGTCTTCGCGGAAGCCCATGTCGAGCATCTCGTCTGCCTCGTCCAGCACCACCGTCCGCAGCGCCGACAGGTCGAGCGCGCCGCGCTCCAGATGGTCGCGCAGGCGCCCCGGCGTGCCAACGACGATGTGGACACCGTGGCTCAGGTTCCGACGTTCCTTCGATGCATCCATGCCACCGACGCAGGTCGCGATCCGCGCACGCGCCGCGCCGTAAAGCCATTCCAGCTCGCGGCTCACCTGCAAAGCCAGCTCGCGCGTCGGCGCGATCACCAGCGCCAGCGGCTTTTCGGGGTAGGGCAGGCGTTCGCCTTCGCCCAATATCTCGCTCGCCATCGCAAGGCCGAAGGCGACGGTCTTGCCCGATCCGGTCTGCGCCGACACCACGAGGTCGCGGCCTTGCGCTTCCTCCTGCGTGACTTCAGCCTGGACGGGGGTCAGCGTTTCATAGCCCTTGGCGGTCAACGCCTGCGACAAGAGGGCGGGGAGAGTTTCAAATGCCATATTTTGTTTTCCATCGGTAAAATAGCGACCCGCCATTCCCGACGGATACATGCCGACCGTTCATGCTTCCCTTTGGGAAGCCCGCAGAATGGTCAGTTCTGCGGTTCCAAAATCCTCCCCTTTGGCGGGGAGGGGGACCGCCGCGTCAGCGGAGGTGGAGGGGTGTCCCCCTTGTTGGGGGAGCATCACGGCCCCCCAAATCCTCCGATTGGAGGAATCTTTTAAAAATAAGAAGGCCGCCTTCCCCCGCAAGGAGGGAAGGCGGCCCCTTTATCGTTCAAGTTAGTCGGTCAGACCGAAGCGACTTCCGCCACATCGACCTTCACGCCCGGACCCATTGAGGACGACAGGGCGATCTTGCGGACATATTTGCCCTTCGAACCCGAAGGCTTCGCCTTGACGATAGCATCGACGAACGCATCGAAATTCTTGCGCAGGTCGTCGGCCGAGAAGCTCGTCTTGCCAAGGCCAGCGTGGATGATGCCCGCCTTTTCGACGCGGAATTCGATCTGACCACCCTTGGCGGCCTTCACGGCTTCGGCGACGTTCGGCGTCACGGTGCCCAGCTTCGGGTTCGGCATCAGGCCCTTGGGACCCAGAACCTTACCCAGGCGACCGACCAGACCCATCATGTCGGGGGTGGCGATCACGCGCTGGAAGTCGATGTTGCCAGCCTGGATGCTGTCGAGCAGGTCTTCCGCGCCCACGATGTCGGCACCGGCGTCGAGCGCCTGCTGAGCCTTGTCATTGCGAGCGAACACGGCGACGCGAACGGTCTTGCCGGTGCCAGCGGGCAGGGTCACGACGCCACGAACCATCTGGTCGGCATGGCGGGGATCGACGCCGAGGTTGATTGCGATTTCGACGCTTTCGTCGAACTTGGCGGTCGCGTGGGTCTTGATCAGGCCCAGCGCCTCATCGACGCCGTGCAGCTTTTCGCGGTCGACCGCAGCGGCCAGGGCCTTCGCCTTCTTCGTCAGCTTTGCCATGGTCTTAGCCCTCCACCACTTCGAGGCCCATCGCGCGAGCGGAGCCTTCGATGATCTTCGTTGCAGCGTCGATGTCGTTCGCGTTGAGATCGACCATCTTCGCCTGAGCGATTTCGGCGAGCTGCGAACGCTTGATCTTGCCAGCGACGACCTTGCCCGGCTCCTTCGAACCCGACTTCAGGTTTACGGCCTTCTTGATCAGGTAGGTCGCGGGCGGCTGCTTCGTCACGAAGGTGAACGAACGGTCCGCATAGACGGTGATGATGGTCGGCAGCGGCGTGCCCTTGTCCATCTTTTCCGTCGACGCGTTGAACGCCTTGCAGAATTCCATGATGTTCACGCCGCGCTGACCCAAAGCAGGGCCGATCGGCGGCGAGGGATTGGCGGCTCCGGCGGGCACCTGGAGCTTGATATAGCCCGTAATCTTCTTGGCCATTGTCACTCACTCTGTTGCTGGACGTGCCCAGGGGCGCGCCCGGTTCAAGTTTAGCGGTTCAAGCAGGTTTCCGAAGAAACCCTCCCGCACATATTCCCTAAAGGGAATTCAACGTCCGCTCAGTTCGAGCTTGTCGAGAACCGATGCTCGACGCTGCGCTCGAACCGAACGGAAAATCCTTACTTCGACAGTTCGACCTGCTCGAAATCCAGTTCCACCGGCGTCGCGCGGCCGAAGATCGACACGGACACCTTGACGCGGTTCTTTTCGAAATCCAGTTCCTCGACCACGCCGTTGAAGCTGGCGAAGGGACCGTCGAGCACCTTGACGCTGTCGCCGATTTCGTAATCGACGTTGACCTTGTGCTTGGGCGCCGCTTCCGCTTCCTTCTGCGCGCCGAAGTAGCGCGCGGCCTCGCTCTCGCTGATCGCCTGCGGCTTGCCGTTGGGGCCAAGGAAACCCGTCACCTTCGCCGTGTTCTTGACGAGGTGATAGATGTCGTCGTTCATCGCGAGCTTGGCAAGGACGTAGCCGGGCATGAACTTGCGTTCGACCTGCACCTTCTTGCCGCGCTTTACCTCGGTCACGGTCTCGGTCGGCACTTCGACCTGCTCGACCAGCTGGGAGAGGCCCATGCGCTCGGCTTCGGAGAGGATCGATTCCTTCACCTTGCTTTCGAAGCCCGAATAGGCGTGGATGATGTACCAGCGCGCCATGTTACTCTCTCAAACTCCTGTCCTGGGCGTGTCGATCAGCGTCCGGCGGCCAAAGCCAGCAGCCACTGGACGATCGCGCCGAAAAACGTGTCGATGCCGAAAAAGAAAAGGCCCAGCAGCGTCGTCATGATGACGACCATCACGCCGGTCATCACCGTTTCGCGACTGGTCGGCCATACGATCTTCGACGCTTCGGTCTTCACCTGGTTGACGAATTCGCCCGGGGTAACCTTCGCCATCGCCTGCCTCAAAACCTCTCGATACAACGCCAATTCGCGGAGCAACAGTCCGCCCTCCCGATCCCGCCCTGTTCGGCGTCCGGGGGTGCGGCCGCTGTTCCGCGACCTGTTCTTCGCCGCCACGTGTGCGCGAAGCCCTGAAAAATCAAGGCTTCGCAGGCCATGTTTTGGCAGGAGTGGAGGGACTCGAACCCCCGGCATTCGGTTTTGGAGACCGACGCTCTACCAGCTGAGCTACACTCCTGCGCGCGGCCACAGCCAGCGAAGGAGGGCGCTTTAGCGTGGCGTTCCCGACAGGGCAAGCGCGATTATCATGTCGTCGCCGGTTCGGGAATCTGCGTGTCCACGCTTGTCTGTCGCTCGGCCTCTTGATTCAGCTGCGCGCCCAGAAGCACGACGAAGGCGGAGACATAGAGCCAGAGTTGCAGCACCACGACCGCACCCAGCGATCCATATGTCTCGTTGTAGTTGCCGAAGCGCGATACGTAGAAGGATACGCCGAGTGTCGCGACGAGCCACAGCAGGGTGGCGGTGACCGAGCCCGTCGTCAGCCAGCGCCAGCGCGCCTTGCGCCGATGCGGCCCGAATCGATAGATGAGCGCGAAGATGAGGCTGGCGAACATGCCCGCCACGATCCATGTCACCGCTTTTGTCAGGAAGATCGCGATCGGACCCCATCCGCTCACCAGATTTTGCAGGAAGCCGATGACGGAAGCCGTCAGCACCCCGACCACGACGACCAGCACGGCGGAAAAGGTGATGCCGAGCGACACGCGATAGAAGGAGATGATCGACCGCGCCTCCTTCTCCTCATAGACGATGTTGAGCGCCTCGATCGTGGCCGAAGATGCGCGGGTGGCGCCATAGACGGCGAAGGCGAGCGCGAAAACGAGGCCGAAGCCGACTGCGGGCTTTGTCGTCGTCACAATCGCCATCAACTGGTCGAAGATCAGCTTCGCCGCTTCGCGCGGGACCACGGTGATGATCGACCGGACATTGTCCGCAACCAGTTGAGGGTCGCCGATCAGGCCATAGGTCAGCACGACCGCCAACAAAAGCGGCGCAATCGAAAGGAATGCGTAGTAGGCGATGCCCGCCGACAGGAGGCTCAGATGGTTATCCGACATCTTGGCATAGACGCGCTTCAGAACCTCCCACCAGCCGCGCGGAGGTATCCGCCACGGCGCATCGGCGTGAACCTTGTGCGCAACCCGATCTTTCATCGCTATCCCCTTGTTGAACAAGGCAAGCGCGTGAGGAGGGGGGATGTTCCGAGCCTGCGTAGGCTGCCGCAATTCAGAGGGTGCTGGCGCTCTCGATATGAGCGACGAGGCTTTGCATTTTTTCTTCCGAAAATTCTTCCATCCCGTCCATTGCAAAGGATCGGCAATACACATCAACACAGGAGTCAATCGTTCGGGAGAATCTGTCTGGTCGGAAAGGCTTATTATTTTTCTTGTAAACGATCTCAGAATAAACAGACTTGCGAGTGAAGTAGGCTAACATATCTGCCAAATGTATCGCCCTGCTTTTATGCTTGTCCTCAAATTTCAATTCTAAGTTAACTCCATCTGTGATTGGATCTTTTGATCTCTTGAGGCCACCAAAGTAATGTGAGATCCCAGGATTGTATTTTTATCCGTCTTCTACAATGATAGAAAGGCCTTGTTTTCTGATTTGTTGCCAAAAAGGGCCTTGCAGTAAAAGATGATTTATAATCATTCCAAACGGGAATGAAAGTATATTTGAGCTGGCTATAGCTTTCGGCTTGTTTGCGGTTCCACTTTTAAATCTGTGGAACGCGTCTTTTTCCATACTGTATGAGATACCATGCAAAGGGGATGCGCAGCTCAATATCTCTCGCAGGAAAGAAATTTTCTTTTCACTTTTCCAATTTCGGAATGGCGGTTTGCTTCCGTAAAAGTCTGTAGTGTGAAGGATTTCCCCGATCTCATACGCTTGATATACTTTTGCAGATGCGCGCTCGAAATCCCGCCATGTGTCCTCATGGGCAACAAACCCTGCTAACGTAACGAGGTTGGCTTGATGATTATCGCTGTCGTCAAGATAGCAAATATACATAAGTCTGCTGACCATTAGATGGTTAGGGAGGCGATCGCAGAAGTTTCGACGTCTACAGGAAAACGCCGCCCTTCATGATCCGCCGCGCACGCCCCTGAACCGGAACCTTGTCGAACGGCGTGTTGCCTGCCGCCGCCGCCATCTTGGCGCTGTCGACGATCCAGGGCGCGTCGGGATCGACGAAGATCAGGTCTGCCGCGCTACCTTGCGCGAAGCTGCCCGCGCTCACCCCCAAAATTCTTGCCGGATTGGCGGACAGCAATGTCATAAGCCGTCCCATCGACACATACCCTTCGCGTACGAGGTTGAGCGACAGCGCCAGCAGCGTTTCCGCCCCAGCCATGCCGGGCGACGCGTCGGCGAAGGGCAGGCGCTTGTCCTCCGGTCCGCGCGGATCGTGGCTCGACGTGATGACGTCGATCGTGCCGTCTGCAACCGCCGCGAGGCTCGCCTGCCGATCATCCTCCGACCGGAGCGGGGGCGAAAGGCGCGCGAAGGTGCGGAAGTCGGTCGCCGCCTGATCGTTTAGGAACAAATAGGCCGGGCTGATTCCGCATGTGACCTTCAGCCCCTCACCCTTCGCCGCACGAACGAGGTCGAAGCCAGCCTTCGTCGTCACCAGCCGGAAATGGATCGCTGCGTCCGCCTCGCGCGCCAGCATGATATCGCGGGCGATCGCCATCGCTTCGGCGCAGGCGGGGGCGTGAGGCAGGCCAAGCCGCGTCGCCGTCTCGCCGCTCGTTGCCACGGCCTTGGCCGCAAGGCCGCCATCCTCCGCATGCGCGATGACCGTCAGGCCAAGCCCGCTGGCGTAGGAGAGTATGCGCAGCATGACGCCCGAATCCGCGATCCACTGCCGCCCTGTGCCGACCGCCTTGGCACCCGCCGCCTGCATCAGCCCCATCTCGGCCATTTCCGCGCCCTTGAGGCCGCGCGTCGCCGCCGCGATCGGATGGACCCAGAAGTCGGGCTTGCCCGCCCGCGTCGCCTCACGAATCAGGCCCGCTTCGTCCAGTGGCGCGCGCTGATCGGGCATCAGGGCAGCGCGGGTGATCCCGCCGAAGTGGAAGGCGGGCTTGTCCGTCGCGAACACGCCAAGGTCGATCAGGCCGGGGGCAACGATCAACCCCTGTGCATCGACCCGCTCGGCTCCGTCCGGAACGGCGATGTCACCCGCCGCAACGATCTGGTCCCCCTCGATCAGCACGACGCCGGGTGTCGGCGCATCGGCTACGGGATCGGCCAGCTTGCCGTTGATGATGGCGATCTTGTTCACAGGCTGCCCCCCAGCACACTAGCATCGTCATTCCCGCGAAAGCGGGAACCCATCTCCTGGCTCTGCCCATGAACACCGACTAGGAGATGGATCCCCGCCTTCGGGGGGATGACGGAAAAGGATGTAAGCATCACGCCCACCCCTCCACACCGCGCGCACTGCGTGTGAGTACGTCCAAACACGCCATGCGGATCGCGACGCCCATTTCCACCTGCTCGGTGATTGCCGATCGGTCGGGATGATCCGCAACGCTGCTGCTGATTTCCACCCCCCGGTTCATAGGGCCGGGGTGCATTACCAGCGCATCGGGTTTCGCCAGCGCCAGCCGCTCTGGCGTCAGGCCATAGAGCGCGTGATACTCCCGCGCCGACGGGATGAAAGCGCCGTCCATCCGCTCATTCTGAAGCCGCAGCATCATGACCACATCAGCGCCATCCAGCCCCTCGGCCATGCGCGTATAGGGTGTCCCGCCCAGCATTTCGACCTCGGGCGGCATCAGTGTCGGCGGCGCGACCGCGCGCACCTGCGCGCCGAGCGCCGCGAGGCAGAGCATGTTCGAGCGCGCGACTCGGCTATGCAGCACATCGCCGCAGATCGCGACGATCAGCCCTTCGAAACTGCCCTTGCGCCGCCGGATCGTCAAAGCATCGAGCAGCGCTTGCGTTGGATGCTGATGCCAGCCGTCGCCCGCATTCAGCACCGCGCAATCGACCTTGTCCGCGAT
>CAJYHD010000661.1 GCA_913773715.1 uncultured Sphingobium sp. | reverse complement strand
ACTCTTTCCCTACACGACGCTCTTCCGATCTTGCGTTTCCGGAAAGGGGCGGCTTGCCGATCCGGGGGGGAGTTAGATCGACAAGCCGGAAGGGGGTGTTCGTGCGGAAAGCAGTCCGCCCCCTACGACTCAGAATATCCCCCGGTCATGACCGGGGGATATTCCGGGTTAGAAGAAGATCAGGCCGCTACGGAGCCGTGCGGATCGATGACGTACTTGAACGCCGATCCGTCATCGAACTCCTTGTAGGCCGCCGGCGCATCCTCCAGCTTGATGATCTTCGTGTTCATCATCGGGGTCAGATAGGGCATCCGATCGTTCAGGATCGCCCGCATGAGGGCGTGGTTGTAATTCGCCGTCGGCGACTGGCCTGCCGACATCCGCGGCGACTTGATCCAGCCACTGGCCCAATCGACTTCCATGCTGCCCTTCTTGTTGTCCCTATTCTTGGAGATCGGATTGGGGCAGTAAACGCCGACCGTGCTGGTCATCCCACCGAAGCGGACATATTTCAGCAGCGCGTTGGTGACGGCGTTCTCGACGATCTGGTCGGACTCCGCCCCGAACCCGCGACAGTCGAGGCCCACATAGTCGATGACGCGATCGGCCTCGCGCTTGCCGGTGATCCGTTCCAGATGATCCTCGATCGGAATGCCGTCCGACAGGTTGATGGTCTCGACGCCGTGCGGCTTGAGCAGATCGAGCCGCTCCTGAATGAAGTCGGCGACGATGATGGCGCCGGCACCGAGGAGCTTCGCGCAGGCTGCGCCCGCGCGACCGACAGGCCCCGCGCCGAAGATCAGCACGTTCTCGCCGACGATATACGCAGGCTGCGCCGGCCAGTCGGGCGCGGCGAACCCGTGGAACGCGGTCGGCAGCACGTCCGAAAGCAGCGTCAGATCACGGATCTTCGCCATGGCCGCGTCCTTGTCGGGGAAGGCCAGCAGATTGAAGTCTGCATAGGGCACGAACAGGTAATCCCCCTGACCGCCGGTCCATCCGCCCAGGTTGAAGCCGTAGGCGCCGCAATCGACTTCGGGGTTGGTGTGCTCGCACACGTCCGAGCGCATGTGCTTGCAGTTGTAGCAGCGTCCGCAGCCGACGTTGAAGGGAACGGACACGATATCGCCGACCTTGATATATTCGACGTCGGAGCCGACCTCGATCACCTCGCCGGTCATCTCGTGGCCCATCGTCATCCCCTTGGGGACTTCGAACGAACCGCGGTAGATGTGAAGGTCGCTGCCGCAGATGTTGGTGGTGACGATCTTGAGAATGGCGCCGTGGGGGGCTTTCTTGCCCTGCGGCGTAATCAGCTCCGGGAATTTGAAGGTGTTGACCTTCATCTCCATCGGCTTCTCGAATGTGACGATCCTGTTTCCGGTAGCCATCGAATTATCTCCTAGCTCTCGTCCGCCACCCCTCAATAATGTTGAAGTTTCTACCGGACGCGCCAAAGGAGCTGCGCTGAATTAAATCAACACAATACGCCTTTGGCGATCCAGACCTCTTCATTATCGTCCATGCAGAATGGCTTTGGCTGCATGTGACAGCAAACTCGAAGTTTCTATCTTGAGATAGGAAATTCCTATGAGCGTTTTTCGCACCGCAACATTGCCGGTTCAGCCCTTTCGAGGCTGAAATTGGCGATGCAATGCAAGGATTTCCTGCAAAGGAGACACGACTTTGGGAGTGTGGACCAGCTCAAGAAGGGCTGCCGAGGGCGGCGACTTTGCCTCCCCCTTGACGCTGACGAATCCAACATCTGCGTGCGCGCCCGCACCCGTCAGTGCTGAAGCCTGAAGGTTTGGAATGTGGGCGAGGCGGGTCGCAAGCGATTGGGGCAAGACTGCCGCGTAACGCCCTGTGGCCAGATGCGCCGCCAGAATGTCGATCGTGTCCGTGTTGATCGTCGCGGCCGAGCAGTGCGCGAGCTGCAACTGTGCCTCGCTGGGGAGCGCGCCTGCCAGAATGCAAAGCGGCAGGCTCACGACATGATCCCACGCGACTCGCTTGGGCTGCGGCTCTTTGCTCATCTGGAACAGGGTCGTATGTTCCCGGTAGAGATGATGGGTCTCGAACTCGTCCTTCGGAACCTCGCCGAGATAGGTCAGCGCCATGTCCATTTCGTGATCCAGCAAGGATCTCAACAGCGAAGCAGTGCCACTCGCCGTCACGGTTTGCCCCAGCAAGGGGATTTGATCCGCAAGAGCGGCGCTGACGATCGCGCCGACAGCCGAAGTGCCTGATACCATGCCCAAGCGGAACAGGCCCTCCAGCCCTCGCTTGAGGGCCGACAGGTCACTCTCCAGCCCGTCACAGTCCCGTTCGATCTTCTTGGCCCAGGCGAGCACTGTCCCGCCTTCCAATGTGAGACCGTCATATCGCCGGCCATGCCGCACGATCTCGACGCCCAGATCTTCCTCTAGCTGCTTGATCCCCGCCGAAAGCGTCGGCTGCGACACGTTGCAGCTCTTGGCGGCCCGCCCGAAGTGACCCTCGCGATCGAGCGCTATGAGATATTCGAAATTCTTGACGATCATATGCTATCCCATCTGCCTGCGGCATCCGGCGCAGCGACAATTCGCAATTGCGCTCGACTCGCTCGGGCATGGCGGCGGCAATCCTGCACTGAGACCCTTGGAAGATAGATCGGTCAGGATGCGGCGGCGTGTTGAAGCTGAATCATCAATCCAAGACACGGAACCGGAAAAATATATATCCGCCTCTTCGGACGATCTATGAAAACGCCAACCCACAAATCGTACCAAGCGAAGATTGGTCGTATCTTCATTATTACCACCACATTACCGATACATACGCATCAGATATCCAGATAATTACCTATACGGGATGATCTTGGCCGCGCTCATTTGAGATATGTTCTCAATATCTTCATGACCCCCTCCATGTCATTATCGTAAGAGTCACCGTCCTGCCCCCCAATCGCCTTGCTTGAGGGTCCGAACGTCTCTTTAAGATGGCTCTCCATCACCTCCGCCATCAATCCGTTGGTCGCTCCCCGCATTGCCACGATCTGTTGGAGCAGGGGTGCGCAGTCCGTACCTGCCTCGATCGCCCTTTCCAGCGCTTCCGCCTGCCCTTTGATACGGCGAAGGCGTGTGATGGCCCGCTTCTTGTCCTCTGGTGAATGTGGCATCGCGCTTTCCTGAAAGATCACCACTACATACTATACAGGGGGGGAGTTTCAAGCCGCTTGTGAATTAAGGGTCGCGGCTCGTCGACGGCCTCTGCCGATTCATAGCTGCAACGGCCCGCTTTCCCCCTCCAAACATCAGGAGCTGATCTATGGTTCCCTGCCCCCTTGATACTGGTGGGGAGTATGGTATTAAAGTGCGCAAGGCTGTTCCACCTTTCGCCGAGCACGCGCCGCAGCACCACAACGCTGGTCGCAGTTGAGGAGGCCGAAAGTCAGGGAGAAAATCTGGTGCTTGCGAATCTCGATCCGGTAATCCTGGCGCGCGCGCAATTCGCGTTCACGGTCTCCTTCCACTTCATTTTTCCGGCCTTCTCCATCGGCACGGCAAGCTACCTGATGGTGCTTGAAGGGTTGTGGCTGAAAACGGGGAGCGGCGTTTACGCCAACCTCTACCGCTATTGGCTCAAGATCTTCGCCGTAGCCTTCGGCATGGGCGTGGTCTCGGGCGTGGTCATGTCCTATCAGTTTGGGACGAACTGGTCGGTCTTCTCGGCCAAAGCCGGCCCCGTCATCGGCCCGTTGATGGCCTATGAGGTTCTCACCGCGTTCTTCCTTGAGGCGGGCTTCCTCGGTGTCATGCTGTTCGGAATCAACAAGGTGGGCAAAGGGCCGCACTTTTTCGCGACCTGCATGGTCGCCGTCGGGACGCTCATCTCGGCGACCTGGATCATTTCCGTGAATAGCTGGATGCAGACGCCGGCAGGCTATGCGATCAATGCCAAGGGCCAGTTCGTGCCCGCAGGTTCGTGGCTTCCGATCATCTTCAACGCGAGCTTTCCATACCGCCTCGTTCACACGGTCATCGGGGCCTATCTGACGACGGCGATGGTCGTCGGTGCGGTCGGGGGATGGCACCTTCTGCGCGACCGCGCGAATCCCGGCGCGCGCAAGATGTTCTCGATGGCGATGTGGATGGCGGCGCTCGTCGCTCCGATCCAGATTCTCGCGGGCGATCAGCACGGCCTCAACACGCTGGAGCATCAGCCGGCGAAGGTTCTCGCGATGGAAGGTCATTATGAGGCCAGCCCCGACGGCGCTTCGCTCATCCTTTTCGGCCTCCCGAGCAACAAGGATGCGGTGGTCCACGGCAAGGTCGAAATCCCCTATCTGGGATCGCTTATCCTCAAGCACGATCCCAAAGCGCCCCTCCCCGGCCTCAACGACTTCCCGCGCGATCGCTGGCCGCCCACGCCGATCGTCTTCTGGTCGTTTCGGATCATGGTGGCGATGGGCCTCGCCATGCTGGGGCTGGGACTTTGGAGCCTGCTCGCCCGCTGGCGCGGCAAGCTCTATGACTGGCACTGGCTTCACCGCGCCGCTGTCGCGCTTGGTCCGTCAGGTTTCGTCGCGGTCATAGCAGGATGGGTCACGACGGAGGTTGGGCGACAGCCCTTCACCGTTTACGGCCTGCTGCGAACCGCAGAGTCCCATTCCCCCTTGGCCGCACCCGCCGTCGCGGCGTCCCTCGTCGCTTTCATCCTCGTCTATTTCGGCGCCTTCGGGGCCGGCACCTATTATCTGCTCCGGATGATGGCAAAGCCGCCCGCAGCCGGTGAGCCGGAACCGTCCAAGGTGCCGCAACGCGCGGCGGGCATTACGCCGGCGAGCGGCGTCGTGGCATCGACCGGACGGGAGGCATGAACATGGAGCACCTCGATCTCACCATAATCTGGGCCGGTATCATCGGTTTTGCTGTCTTCGCCTATGTCGTGATGGACGGGTTCGATCTGGGGATCGGCATCCTCTTCCCGAGCCTTTCGGTCGGAGGGGAGCGCGATCAGGCGATGAACTCGATCGCGCCGGTCTGGGATGGCAACGAAACATGGCTGGTGCTGGGCGGAGGCGGTCTCTTCGCGGCCTTTCCCCTTGCCTACGCCATCATCCTTCCCGCGACCTACCCGCTCATCATCGCGATGTTGCTCGGTCTCGTGTTCCGCGGGGTGGCATTCGAGTTTCGTTGGCGAGATCCACGCCATCGTCCCTTCTGGGATGTCGCCTTCAGCTTTGGGTCCGTTCTCGCGGCGTTCTCGCAGGGGATCACGCTGGGCGCGATCCTGCAAGGCGTGCGGGTCGAGGCCGATGCCTATGCCGGGGGATGGCTGGATTGGCTGAGCGCGTTCAGCCTCTTGACCGGCGCGGCAGTCGTAATCGGATATGCGCTTCTCGGCGCGGCCTGGCTGGTCTGGAAAACCGAAGGGCCGGGCCAGGAACGCGCCCGTCGACTGGCATTTTGGCTCGGCGGTGCGACGCTACTCGCGCTTTTCGCCGTCAGTGCGGCGACGCCGTTCCTGACCTATGACTATTGGCGACGCTGGTTTGCGATGCCCGGCGTGCTTCTCACCGCGCAGGTTCCTCTGCTGGTGGCAATCTGCGCTGCAACCTTCTTCTGGAGTCTGAAGCGCGGCGCGGAGCGTCTGCCCTTCATTATGGCGCTTGGCCTGTTCTTTCTCGGTTTCGTTGGGCTGGGGATCAGCATCTATCCCTATGTCGTTCCCCGCGCCGTCACGATCTGGGATGCAGCCGCTCCCCCGCAAAGCCAGCTCTTCATGCTGGCGGGTGCGGCCATCATCATTCCGATCATTCTCGGCTATACCGCGTGGGCCTATTGGGTGTTCCGCGGTAAGGTCGGCGCCCACGGCTATCACTGATGGATGAGCAAAAACCGCTCGGTCGACGGCTCGCCTGGATGGTCTTAATCTGGGCGGCCAGCGTTTT
>CAJYHD010000660.1 GCA_913773715.1 uncultured Sphingobium sp. | reverse complement strand
CGGGTGAAGACTTCACCTTTGGCAAGGGGCGTAGCGGGACCGTCGCCACCTTGCGTGACCTCGGACTGTCGGCCGAAGCGGTCGATCCCGTCAGCGACGATGAAGGCGTCATTTCCTCTACGCGCATTCGCGAAGCGCTGCGCATGGGCGATTGCGCCACCGCTGCCCGCATGCTGACCCGCCCCTTCGCGATCGAGGGGGTGGTGCAGCATGGCGACAAGCTCGGTCGCACGATCGGTTTCCCCACCGCCAATATCGACATGGGCAGCTATCTGCGACCCGCCTACGGCATCTATGCCGTGCGCGGCAAATTGCGCGATGGTCGGGTTTTGGACGGGGCTGCGAATCTTGGCATTCGCCCCAGCTTCGACCCGCCCAAGGAGCTGTTGGAACCGCATTTCTTCGATTTCGCAGAAAGCCTCTATGACCAACAGATAGAGGTGCAGCTTATCCAGTATCTGCATGGCGAGCGCAGATATGACGGGCTGGATGCGCTGATGGCAGGCATTGCGCAGGACTGCGACGACGCGCGGCAAATCCTTGCGGGAACGCCTCACCTCGCCTAATGCCGCGCGATAATTACGCCTATAGCGAAACTGCGCGAGCCTTATGACCGATCAGCCCAGCCAAAAGACCGAAGACTATAAATCCACCGTCTTCCTTCCCGTCACCGACTTCCCGATGAAGGCGGGGCTGGCGCAGAAGGAACCCGCGATCGCCGCGCGCTGGGAAGCCATGGACCTGTACGGCAAGCTGCGGGCGAAGCGGGCGGGGCGCGAGCGCTTCATCCTGCATGATGGCCCGCCCTACGCCAATGGCGACATCCACATGGGTCACGCCATGAACAAGGTGCTGAAGGACATCATCGTCCGATCGCAATCCTTGCTCGGCAAGGATGCGCCCTATGTGCCCGGCTGGGACTGCCATGGCCTTCCGATCGAATGGAAGATCGAGGAGGAATATCGCAAGAAGAAGCAGAACAAGGACGAGGTGCCCGCAGCCGAGTTCCGCGCTCAGTGTCGCGCCTATGCCGACAAGTGGGTGGGCGTGCAGAGGGATCAGTTCAAGCGCCTCGGCATCATGGGCGATTGGGAAGACCCCTATCTCACCATGAAGTTCGACGCCGAAGCGACGATCGTCGGCGAATTGCTGAAGTTCGCGGAGAGCGGCCAGCTCTATCGCGGCGCGAAGCCGGTCATGTGGTCCCCGGTCGAAAAGACCGCGCTCGCCGAAGCGGAAGTCGAATATGAGGATGTGACCTCGACCCAGATCGACGTCGCGTTCGAGATCATGGAAGCGCCCAACGCGCCGGAATTGGTCGGCGCTCATGCGGTAATCTGGACGACGACGCCCTGGACGATCCCGGTGAACCAGGCTTTGGCTTATGGGCCGGAGGTAGAGTATGTTGTGCTCTCTGCCGGTGGTAAGCGATATCTGATCGCTAAACAGTTGATCATGCAATTTGATCAGCGTGTTAATCTAGCTTGGTCATCTGAAGAAGGTAGGAAAAATCCTGAGGTTATGACTTTGCGTGGCTCAGACCTCGCTGGAGCCATCGCTCGCCACCCCATGCACGCACTCGGCGGCTTCTTCGCCAAGCCGCGCTTGTTTCTCGCGGGCGATTTCGTCACAACCGATGCGGGTACCGGCCTCGTCCATATGGCGCCCGACCATGGCGAGGACGACTTCGCGCTGTGCAAGGCGAACGGCATCAACCCCGTCTTCGCAGTGGAAGGTGACGGCAAATATCGGGCCGACTGGCTGTGGCCTGTCGACAAAGAATTGTCGGTCATCAACAAGAAGTTGCTCGCTCCCGATGGGCCGATTTGCAACGATTTACGTTCCGTCGGCGCGCTACTCTCCGCGCGTAATGACGAAAGCACCCGCCACAGCTATCCGCATAGCTGGCGGTCGAAGGCTCCTCTAATCTATCGCTGCACCCCACAATGGTTCATCCCCATGGACAAGCCAGCGGGCGAGGCAGCGAACGACTACGCGCTGCCTCCGCTGGAACCAGTGACCGGCGCGCTTGCCACCGCGCTGCCGACGAACGGCCCGACGCTGCGCGAACTGGCGCTCGATGCGATCGAGCAGACGCGCTGGGTGCCCGAGCGTTCGACCAACCGTATCCGATCGATGGTCGAAGGTCGCCCGGACTGGGTCATCTCGCGCCAGCGCGCCTGGGGCGTGCCGATCGCGCTCTATGTGCATCGCAAGACGGGCGAATATCTCGTCGATCCGGCAGTCAATGCCCGCATCATCGACGCTTTCCGTCAGGCGGGCGCCGACGCCTGGTTCGGCGCGGATCATCAGGCGTTGCTCGGCCCGGACTATGACCTCGCCGACTATGAGGTCATCAACGACATCCTCGACGTCTGGTTCGACAGTGGCTCGACCCACAGCTTCGTGGTCGAGGGGCGCTATGGCGAAGGTGCGCGCGCCGACCTCTATATCGAGGGGTCCGATCAGCATCGCGGCTGGTTCCAATCGTCGCTGCTCGAAAGCTGCGGCACGCGGGGCCGCGCGCCCTATGATGCGGTGCTGACGCATGGCTTTGCGCTCGACGGGTCGGGCAAGAAGATGTCGAAGTCGCTCGGCAACGTGGTGGATCCGCTCAAGATCATGAGCGAGAGCGGCGCGGACATCCTGCGCGTCTGGGTCGCCAGCACCGATTATTTCGATGACGTCCGCATCGGCAAGGAAGTGCTGGCCGGATCGTCCGACGCCTACCGTAAATTGCGCAACACCTTCCGCTACATGCTCGGCGCTTTGTCCGACTATGATGAAGAGACGGAAGCGGTCAGCTATGTCGAGATGCCGGAACTGGAGCGCTACATGCTCCATCGTCTGGCGCAGCTCGACGCGGAATTGCGCAGCGTCGTGGACAAGAGCAAGGGCAGCGAGAACTGGCTGGAATTCAGCCGCTATACCCGCGCGATCTTCGACTTCGCTAACAGCGACCTGTCCGCCTTCTTCTTCGACATCCGCAAGGACTGCCTTTATTGCGACGCCAAGAGCGACCCCAAGCGCCGCGCTTATCGCACCTTGCTCGACACGCTGTTTCACGCGCTGGTCCGCTACGTCGCGCCGATCATCCCCTTCACGGCGGAAGAAGTGTGGCAGAGCCGCTTCCCGAGCGTAGAGGGCAGCGTCCACTTCCTGGAGTGGCCAGAAGTCGATCATCACTGGATCAACCAGCATCTCGACGACAAATGGACCGAACTGCGCGATCAGCGCGAGCAGGTGAACGAGGCGATAGAGCCATTCCGCCGCGAAAAGATAATCCGCTCCAGCCTGGAGGCGGACGTCATCATGGGCGAGTTGCTGCCGGTCGGCGACGTGGATTTCGCGGAAGTCGCGATCGTCGCGCGCGTGACGATGGGCGAGGGCGACGGCATCGTCGTGCGTCCGAGCGACTGGCACAAGTGCGGCCGCTGCTGGCGCCTGCTGCCGGAAGTGACCGAGGACGGCAAGTTGTGCCACCGCTGTGACACGGTGCTGAAGGCATGAGCGTCTATCATCGCTCGCTGGGCCTCACCGTCGCCGCCGCGACCCTGATCGCCGATCAGCTCGTCAAATATGTCGTCACCTATCCGCTCGCGCTGCGCAGCCGGATGGATGACGGCATCGAAATCCTGCCGATCTTTCGCCTGCGCTGGCTGGAGAACCGAGGTGTGTCCATGGGCTTTTTCCACGCGGATAACGATACGGCGCGTTGGGTGCTGGTGGGCATGACGATGCTCATCGCCGCCTTCGTCGCGGTGTGGATGTGGCGTGAGAAGGCGCGGCAGGATGTCGCGGCATTGGGGCTGGTATTGGGTGGAGCTGTCGGCAACATCATCGACCGGATGCGTCTGGGCTATGTTGTTGATTATGCCGACCTGCATATCGGCGAATGGCGACCCTTTCTCATTTTCAACCTGGCGGACGCCGCCATTACCATCGGCGTGCTGATCCTGCTTGCACGGGCGCTATTGCTGCGCGACAAGGGCGCAAAGACGGAGACTCTAAAGTAATGCGTAAACTGATCCTTGCCGTTGGCCTGCTGACCACATTGTCGGCCTGCGGTGGCGGCAATAACGGTCTGCTCAATCGTGGCCGTCCTGACGAGTTCGCCGTGTCGCGTCAGGCGCCGCTGGTCGTGCCGCCCGATTTCGCGCTGGTTCCGCCTGCGCCCGGCACGCCTGCCGCTGCCTCCGTCGATGCACGCGCCGAAGCGATGCAGGCGATGTTCGGCGGTCCGGCCCAGCGCAGCGCGAGCGAAACCGCGACGTTGAACGCGGCTGGGCGCGGCAACGCCGCTGCGGGCATCCGCTCCTCTGTCGGTGATCCGGCGACCGACGTCGTGGACAAGGGATCGACGACGCGCGACATCCTCGCCGCGCCGGAAGGCGACGGGCAGGACGCGCGCGCCGCCGTGCCGCAGCAGTAAGATAGTACAAGACTTAACCAAACGCCGCGCTCCCAGACAGGGCGCGGCGTTTTTGCATTCGCGCCGATTCAGGTATAGCGCGACCTCGACAAACTGCCGGAGCTTAGTGTGATTACTGTCCAGCGGGTGGCAAAGGCTGCCGGCAAGCATCTGACAAGAACAGCGCTCAAGGCGCGCAAGGCGCTCGGCGTGCGCGCCAACCGGGGTTGTCCTGCTTGTGGAACGACGGTGGTCGGGTTCTTTCGCTATGGCGACAATGCCGAATGGGGGTGCCCGGAGTGCGGCGCTTCGCCCCGCGAACGGTTGATGAACTGGCTGATCGCGGAAGGGCGTCTGACCGTGCCGGAACAGGGCGCGGTTCTGCACATGGCGCCCAACGAAGCCAGCCTCGTTCGCCGCTTTTCCAGCGCCGCCGACTATGTTCCCGCCGATCTCGATCCGGTGCGCTACACCGTGCCGAACATGCGCAAGGTCGATCTGATGGCGCTGTCTGACGTCGAGCGTTACGATCTGTTCTACGCCAGCCATGTGATGGAGCATGTGCCCGACGATATGGCCGTGTTGCACAATATCCTGCGCGCGCTTAAGTCGGGCGGTGAAGCCTGGTTGATCGTGCCGCTTTGGGCCAAGCCGACCGAGGATGGCAGCTTCGACATGCCGCCACGCGAGCGGGAGCGGCGCTTTGGGCAGTGGGATCATGTCCGCCAATATGGCCCGGACTTCGCCGACCGCATCCGCGCCGTCGGTTTCGAGTTGACCGAGATCGACGCGAATATGATCGACCCCGATTTGCGTCATTTCTATGCGCTCGATGACCGACTGTTCCTCGCCCGCAAGCCGGATGGAGCATCCGCTTCGTGAGCCTGCTCACGCGGATGGAGCAATCCGCCCGCATCCTTGCGCTCGTCAAACTCGCTAATGTCGGCCTGATCCTCATTTGGGGTTTCGCCGTCACTTATGTTTTCGTGCGCGTGCTGCCGCTGGCGGAGTTCCGGTCCTTCCTGCTGCTCGTCGCGCTTGGCAACTTCACCATCTCGGCCGAGTTCGGCATCACCAACATCATCTATGCCCGGTTGCGGCAGCACTGGTTGCGCAGCAAGGGCGAGACAACCGACGCCAGCGGCTTTCGGGTTGAGGAGATGGGTGTTCTATTCCTCTTCCTCGCCGCGATCATCGTCATCGCCTCAGCCATCGTCATTATGGCGCTGGCGCTGGGGGCGGTCCGCACCGATCAGCCGACGCTGTTCCTGCTCTTCTTCCTCGCCGCCTGCCTCAACCTGCCCGCGCTGCTGGCGAAGCGCAGTCTCGCCGCGATTGACGGCAATTTTCTGTGGGAACTGCTAGACTGCGGACGGCGGCTACTGACGATCAGCCTTTTATTCTCGATCCTCGTTGGGTTGGACGCGCGCCTTTCGATCGCGCTGCAACTCACCATCAGCATCGCCATCATCGGCTGGGCGATCGCGCATGTGCATCGGCGGCTCGAAATGCGGGCAGAAGACTGGTTTGCATTCCGGTTGGGCGGCGCACATATGAAGGCGCATTATCTGCGCGATGTCGGCGCGTCGGCGGCTTTCACCGCATCGGACATCGTCGCTTATAACGCGCCCTATTTCACTATCGCCATGGCGACGGGTGAAGCGCGGCCGATGCTGGTGTTCGACTTCTTCTTCAAGATGTCGCGCGCACTTTCCATGCTCGTGCGCGCCGCGGTCGAGGCGGCACTTCCCCGGATCACGCGCGCTTATCACGCGCGAGACGGGGCGCGGCTGCGTCAGTTGCTGCTGCGAGCCATGGCGGTGGCGCTGGTCTTCGCACTTGGGCTGTCGGGCGCGATCCTGGTTGCAGGGCGCTGGTTGTTCGCCAAGCTGTTCGACGGGCGGGCTGAGATCGATGCGGCCGACCTCTGGCTGGTTGCGATTGCCCTCGTCGCACTCGCTGTTTTGTGCGTTTCGGTTTATGTGCAGAGCGCGCTGGGACGGTTTACGCACCTGCTGCGTCGATCGCTGCCGCTGCTGTTTGGATCGCTCTTGAGCGTGCCAGCGGCCATGATCCTGTGGCCGGACCGGTTCGATATTGCCTTCCTTGGTTGTTATGCCGCGACGTTCCTCACCGTCGTCATCTTACATATCCTCTCGTTGCGCAGGCTTGCCCGCCTATGAAGGTGGCGATGCTCGATCCATCTCTCTTTACCGGGCGTTATGATGATAGTCTTTGCGCGGCGCTTGGTGAGTCAGGTATCGATGTGGCGCTATTTGGTCGCCCGATGCGGCCGACCGACGCGATAGAGCCAAGGAGCTAC
>CAJYHD010000659.1 GCA_913773715.1 uncultured Sphingobium sp. | reverse complement strand
GCGCCGCCATCATGTCGAGCGTGACCGGCACGGTCGAGGGCAGGCCGTAGATCACCTGCCCCAGGCTGTCGCCGACGAGGAGCATGTCGCATTGCGCGTCCATCAGCTGCGCCATGCGCACGGTATAAGCGGTCAGCATCACCAGCGGGGTCTTGCCCTTGGCGGCGCGGATGGCGGGGATGGTCAGGCGCTTCATCGGCGCCGGGGTGGGCGTCGCGCGGCTGGTGGCGGTGTCGATGGTAAAGGTCGTGGACATTGCAGCGCTCTAACGGGAAGCGATCAGCGAAGCCACCCGCGCGCGATGCCATGGCGCGCCACCGCCAGCTGCCACAAGGCGACGGCAAAGATCACCAGCGGAAACTGCACGGTCGCCGCCGCTCCCTTGGTCGCGATCAGGTCGCTGGCGGTGAAGACCCAGCCGAACTGGATCGCGACCGCCAGCAGCGAGGCGGCGAACAGCCCCCCTGCCCAGCGCCGACCGAGCAGCAGCGCCACGCTGCCCAGCAATCCGCCCCAGGTCGCAACGCCATAGACCCAGTTGAACCAGCGCGGCAGCGAAGCATAGAAACGGCGGTCATCGTCACCCAGCGTCGCAGGGTTCATCGTCACCTGGCTGTAAAAGGCAAAGACGCCGATGGCGCCCCACAGCAGGAACAGGACGGCGACGATGCGGAACCAGGGCCGCGGGGTGCGAACGAACGTCGGTGCCATGCTGCTCCCCGCTGCGATTCGATACGGCATCGCAATGATGCCCGGAGCAACTGGTTAACGCAGTTATCCGGCGATGGCGAATCGCTCCACATAGCGTTCGGGCTTGAACCCGGTTTCGATCCAGCCATCGCCGACCAGTCCCGGACGGCGGATCATCGAGGGCTGGGCCAGCATCAGGTCGATCGCCCGTGCGGCATCCAGATCGGCCTTGTCCGCATCGGGCAGCTTGCGGAACGTCGTCCCGCTGCGGTTGAGGAGCGTTTCCCAGCCGAGCGCATCGACCCAGCCGGTCAGCGTCGCCCGGTCGATCCCGGCCTTCTTATAATCGTGGAAGCTATGGGCGATGCCGTGCGCGTCGAGCCAGGTGCGGGCCTTCTTCATCGTGTCGCAGTTGGGGATGCCGTAGATCGTGGTGGTCATCATCATCCTCGGTACATTCAGACTGGGCGATAGCGACTGGAGAGCGTAAAAGCAGCACTTCGACTTCCGCCCACTTGCGGACGGTTATCAGCTGACGCTGACGGTAGTCTCACCGTCAAAGCGCCATCTACCGTGCGCATCTCTGCGGTAACGCACGGCAACAGTGTCACCGGCGAACGGCCCGAAGTACCGCGATGCATAGAACGTCGCGCGATTACCTCCCTCGGCAATCACCGGCACCGTGACGCTCAGAACCGCGATTCGCCACTCTTCTGCTTGTGTAAGTCCCTTGATCGTACCGTCATCGCTCAAGACCTTCTCTGCAGACAACCACGTCTGGACCTGGGGGCAGCTTCTTATGACGCTGACAGCACGGAGCTTCGCCTCGGCAAGCGCCTGCTCGATATCCGAGTGACCTCTCAATCGTGGCTGATGATTTAGAAATGCTGCTATTTCGTCTCTTGATGGTGCCGTGCCGTCAGGGCTGGCCACAACTGCAATCGGGCGTCCGGCCTCCGCCTGGAACTTCTTCATATACCCTAATGCAATCGCGCAAGACGGCTCAGCCACATGGTGGCGTTCCTCGTCGGCTGAACACCCAAACAACAACATGATTAGGCAACTAAGCCAGATATGACGGGCTGGAATCATAGGTTACGCATCGGCAGCTTCCTGCGGAATAGCAATGTCCGCTTTCCACCAAAAACTGACGTTGGCGAAGCGTCGGACGCCACGCTTAGGCGTGAGATAGTTGCAGTTGATGATGCCGTTAAAAGTGAACGGCGGTAACCACCCTCAGCGCGCAATGCGGCTGAAGCGCCGTGATAGTGGTCCGTGGCAAAGCGCGTTCGGCAACAAGCGCCGAACGCTCCCCCCTCACGCCGCCACGCGATAGGGGAGCGGTTTGCGGGCCTCTGCCGACAAATGGAAGCGGTCGACGTGATCGGCCAGCGCCGCGGCCTGGTCGGCGAGGCCGCGGGCGGCGGCGGTGCTTTGTTCGACCATCGCCGCATTCTGCTGCGTGACCGAATCCATCTCGCTCACCGCGATGTTCACCTGATGCAGCCCCGACGATTGTTCGTCGGCGCCCTTGGCGATGGTCGCGACCAGATCGGCCATTTCGGCGATGCGGCCGACAATCCGCTCCAGCGCGCCGCCGGTTTCGCCGACGAGGTTCACGCCGATCTCGACCTGGCTGCCGCTAGCCATGATGCGGCTCTTCACGTCGCTGGCGGCGTTGGCCGAACGCTGGGCCAGTGCGCGGACTTCGGAGGCGACGACCGCGAAGCCCTTGCCCGCGTCGCCGGCCCGCGCCGCTTCGACGCCGGCGTTGAGCGCGAGCAGGTTCGTCTGGAACGCGATACCGTCGATGACTGAGATGATTTCGGAAATCTCGTCCGATGCGCGCTTGATCCCGCCCATCGCGTCGACCGCCTGGCGGACGATCCGCACGCCCTCCTCCGCATCGCCGCGCGTTGCCGTCATCGTCGTGTTCGCCTGTGCCGCGCCGGTCGCGGTGCGACGGACGGTCGCGGTGATCTGATCGAGCGCCGCTGCCGTTTCCTCAAGGCTGGCGGCCTGTTGTTCGGTGCGGCGCGACAGGTCGTCGGACGCGCTGCTGATGTCCGATGCCCCGCTCCGGATGCCGCCGGTCGAATGGACCACCGCGCGCATCGCGTCGTTGAGCGCGCCCATCGCCGAGTCGAAATCGGTACCGAGTTTGCGGAACGATCCGGTCAGCGTATCGCCCAACCGGGTGTCGAGATGCCCGCGTGCGAGCGCCGCCAGCCCGTTGCCGACGGTTTCGACCACGCGCTGCTGTTCGGCCTCACGCTCCGCCGAGACGATTGCGGTGTCGCGAAAGGTTTCGAGCGCGGCGGCCATCTCGCCGATTTCGTCGTGCCGCTCGCGCCCCGGAATGGCCGATGCGGTATCGCCCGCCGCCAGCGCGCGCATCCGGTTCGCCACCGCCTCGACCGGCAGCGAGATCGAGCGGCCGATGCGATAGGCGCAGAATGCGACCAGCAGCATCACCGCCAGCGCCAGCGCGCTCAGATACAGCGCCGCATCGAAGATCGCGCTGTTGATCCGGTCGATATAGACGCCCGATCCGATCACCCAGCCCCATGGCGCATAGCCCGCCACATAGGAGAGTTTGGGCAGCGGCTCCTTCTGACCTGGCTTGCTCCAGTAATAGCTGAGGAAGCCTGCCCCGCTGG
>CAJYHD010000658.1 GCA_913773715.1 uncultured Sphingobium sp. | reverse complement strand
ACGAACGCCGGCTCGCAAGGCTTTCCGCGATGCGGCACAGGGGCGAGGAACGGCGAGTCCGTTTCGATCAACAGCCGATCGATCGGCAGACGGGCCGCCGTCTCTTGCAGGTCTTTCGCGCTCCTGAAGGTCACGATCCCCGAGATGCTGATGTAGAAGCCGAGTTCCATCGCAGCGTCAGCGAAGGCGCCGCTGGCGGTGAAACAATGGATCACGCCGGTATAGGCCCCCTCCTCCATCTCCTTGCGCATGATTGAGAGCGTGTCGTCTTCCGCGTCGCGGGTATGGACGATCAACGGCAAGCCCGTCGCGCGGCAAGCGGCGATATGCGATCGAAAACTGCGCTTCTGTCGCTCCCTGTCGCTATGGTCGTAATAATAGTCTAACCCAGTTTCGCCTATGCCGACAATACGGGGGTGATCAGCGCGTTCGACGAGTTTCGCCGTATCGACGTGCGGATGTTCGTCCGCTTCATGCGGATGGATGCCAACAGTGGCCCAGACATCGGGTTCGCGAACGGCGGTGTCCAGCACCGCGTCCCACTCACTTTCGCGCGTCGCGATGTTCAGCATCAGGCCGACCCCGCGATCCCGTGCGCGATCGAGCACGGCTTGCTGCTCTTCAACCAAACCTTTGTAATTAAGATGGCAATGGCTGTCGATCAGCATGGCTCAAGCATCCTCCGCCGGCAGTTCCAGTCGCGGGAACAGCGGCTTGGGTGTCTCAAGTCGAAAGTCGCTTTCGGCTAGATCGGAATACCAATGACTGCCGATATCATCCAAGCTGCGCTTGCTTGCAGGCACGCCCATGAAGTCCAGCAAAGCCGTGGCACTTCCCGGGACGACGGGCGATATCGCGACTGCCAGCTGAGCGATCGTGATGTAGAGCGTCGCTAGCACCGTTTCCATCCGCTGCGGATCGGTTTTGCGCAGCGCCCATGGAGCTTGCGCATCGATATACTGGTTGCTTGCAAAGCAGGCGCGAAGCCAATGTTCGATCGCGACCGAGGGCGCCAGCGCATCCATCGCTGCGGGGATGTCGTGGCGCACGGCGCGATCGATCAGATCGAACAATGCCTGGTCCGCCACTTCATGCGAATGGATGGCAGGCAGCGATCCATTCAGGTTCTTGGCGATGAAACTCAGCGTGCGTTGCGCCAAATTGCCGAACGCATTGCCCAGATCGCTATTCACCCGCGATACGATCGCTTCCGCGCTATAACTTCCGTCATTGCCGAAAGTCACTTCGGACAGCAGAAAATAGCGCAACTGATCCACGCCGAACTGATCGGCGAGTTCCAGCGGGTCGGCGACATTGCCAAGAGACTTCGACATTTTCTCGCCGCGGTTGAGCAGAAACCCATGGCCAAACACGCGGCGCGGCAGAGGCAGCTTCGCGCTCATCAGCAAGGCAGGCCAATAGACGCTATGGAACCGCACGATATCCTTACCGATGATGTGCGTGATGTCGCCGCCAGCCGACCAATAGCGCGCCATCCGCTCGGCATCATCGGGATAGCCGCAACCGGTAAGATAATTGGTCAGCGCATCGATCCAGACATACATGACATGGCCGTCATGCTCGGGCACCTTGACGCCCCAATCGAAGCTGGTGCGCGATACGCTGAGGTCCGACAGTCCGCCTTCAACGAAGCGCATGATTTCGTTGCGACGACTTTCAGGCTGAATGAAATCAGGCTGATTGTTATAAAGCTGGAGCAATCTGTCTTGATAGGCGGACAAGCGAAAAAACCAGCTCTCCTCTAAGGTCCATTCCACAGGCGTACCATGAGGAGAAAGCTTGGCACCCCCCTCTCCCTCTAGTAGCTCCTTGTCGTCGTAAAACGCCTCATCGCGTACCGAATACCATCCTTCATACCGACCAAGATACAGATCGCCATTGGCCTCCATAGCTTGCCAGATGGCTTGGCTTGCACGGTGATGATCCGGCTCGCTTGTTCGAATGAATCGATCATAGCTGATGTTCAGCCTGTCATTCATATCCTTGAAATGCCCGGACATCTCGTCAGCCAACGCCTGAGGCGTGACGCCGCGTTCGCGGGCCGTCTGCGCCATCTTCAGTCCGTGTTCGTCCGTACCGGTTTGAAAGAAGACGTCCCGCCCCTGCATGCGCTGGAACCGCGCGACGGCATCCGTCGCAATAACTTCATAGGCGTGGCCGATATGCGGGCGGCCATTGGGGTAGGATATGGCGGTCGTGATCGTGAAAGGCTTTGACATGGCGCCTTCACTAGCGACTGTTCGCTGCGGCGAAAAGTCGCTTTTCAGGACCGAGGTGCAAGCGCCGCGACATGCCCGGCGAGGCCGAATACGACCGATGATGGATCAAGCGAAAGGATGACGGCACCGCCGGCCAAATGCTTTGCGCCCTCCCATTCGGACAAGGCGGCGCCCAGTGCTGGCCCACTCCGCAAACGTGCCTGTTGTGCGATGAAAGCGGGCGCACGTTCCAGAAACGCTTCGTATCTGGGCTTTGCACTTTTGGAGGACAGAGCCTTGGCGAGCGCGAGACTGCGCCGGTTACCCGGATCTCCCTCATTCGCCAGTTCATCCAGCATCCGCTCGATATGTTGCATGTCGAGACCGGCATAGCGCAAGGCTTTGCCCGGAGACCCGGCGGCGACGCGCAATAGCGCATCAATTTCAGAAGGTGCTAGACTACCGTCCGCTCTCTGCAAGGCCTGACGCATATCTGCGTCTTCGAGGGCTTCGAAAGTCAGCGTCCGACAGCGGGAGCGGATCGTTGGCAATAGTCGCCCCGGCGCATGGCTGACGAGCAGGAAAAACATGTCCGCCGGCGGCTCTTCGAGCGTCTTGAGCAGTGCGTTCGCCGCCCCACGTTCCAGATCATCCGCCGCGTCGATCACGACCACACGACGGGTCGATAGCGATGGTGCAGATTGGACGAGGCGCTGCAAACCTCGCACCTGATCGACGGTGATGTTGCGGGCAGTAACGCCGTCCTTCTCGATCGGCGCGAGTTCTGCATAGTCGGGATGTGCGCCCGCCTCGATCAACCGGCGGATCGGGTGCTCGGCAGGGACGTCGAGCAACTTATCAGCTTCAACCGCCGGTCCAGCGGCATCCGCCAAAAGGCGCAGCGCGAGCGCCCGCGCGAACGTCGCCTTTCCGACGCCATGAGGACCAGCCAAAATCCAGCCATGATGCATCCGGCCGCTGCCCGCAGCAGCAAGCATCGCTCTCGTTTGTTCTTGGTGGCCCAGGATCAGGCTCATGGCAGCAGATCGGCGAGCGCGGTCAAGAGCCGCTCGGTCACAAGGTCCGCGTCGCCCGACGCATCCACACGCCTGACGCGCGCATGCTCTTCTTCCGCAAAGCGTTCGAACGCCGAAGCGACGGTATCGTGGAAGCGCTGATCACGGCCGCCGATCCTGTCCGTCGTCTCTCCGTCCCGCGCGTGTGCCCGACGCGCAGCTTCGCCTTCGGGCAAAGTCAGCAACAGCGTCCGATCGGGAAGGAACCCTTCACTGCCGATGTCATGCAGCCGCAAAATATCTGCATCGGTCAGGGCATCCTGCCCTTGATAAGCGCGGCTTGAATCAAGAAACCTGTCGGATAATACCCAGGCGCCACGCTCTATGGCAGGCAGGATAGTTTTCTCGATGTGGTCGGCCCGCGCTGCTGCAAAGAGCAGTGCCTCGGCTCGCGCGTTCCATCGACCTGCGTCGCCTGTCAGCAAAAGGGCGCGGATCGCCTCCGCCCCTTCGCTGCCGCCCGGCTCGCGTGTCTCAACAACCTCAATGGCTCGCTGACGAAGAGCAGCGGCGAGGGCGCGTAACTGCGTCGATTTTCCCGCCCCCTCCCCGCCTTCCAGCGAGATGAACCGGCCGCGGCTCACCCGAAGAAAGACTTCAGGCCGTTCATCAATCGTCCGAAGAATCCCGCTTCGGTGACTTCCTCACCTGCGACCAGCGGCATGACCTGCGGCGGCGTATCGGGCGTCTGCACGATAAGCTGCGCAATCTGCTGACCTTTCGCGATCGGCGCTTTGATCGGGCCGGTATAAACGACCTTCACCTTCACCTGACCCGAAGCCGAGCGGGGCAAGGTCACTGCCAGGTTTTGGGGCGCGACCAGAGGAACGGTCGTTGCGCTGCCAAGCTGCACTTCGGCAGTTTCGACCGTCTGCCCCTTCTTGAACAGAGGCTGGGCCTTCCACGCTTTGAAGCCCCAGTCCATGAAACGCACCGACTCTGAAATGCGACCGTTGAAGCTCGTCAGACCCGCAACGACCATCACGAGACGCCGTCCATCCTGCTCCGCCGATCCGGTGAAGCCATAACCGGCCTCTTCGGTATGACCCGTCTTCAATCCGTCTGCACCGGGAATCTTGCCGAGAATCGGGTTTCGATTAGCCTGCGCGATGTCGGACCCGCCCATCGTCTTGCCCCAGGTGAAGGAGCGGGTCGCGTAGAAGCGCTTGTAGAGGTCGGGTGTCTCCTCAATCGTCGCCTGCGCCAGCTTCGCAAGATCTTCCGCCGTCACATAAGTCACGCCCTCATCCGGCCAGCCATTGCTGGTGCCGAAATGACTATTCTTGAGGCCGAGACGTTTGGCCTCCTCGTTCATCAGCGCGACGAAAGCCTGCTCGGTACCCGCAATTCCCTCCGCCAGAACGACGCATGCATCGTTCCCCGACAATGTCACGATGCCATGGAGCAGATTTTCCACGGACACCTGTTCGCCTGCGGATAGGAACATGGTCGATCCAGCGGCAGGTCCATGCCATTGCTTCCACGTTTCCGGGCGCACGGTAAACTTCGTGTCGAGCTTCAGGTCGCCTTTTTGGATCAGACGAAAGGCGACATGCGCCGTCATCATCTTGGCCATGGAGGCTGGTGGCATGCGCGTTTCGCCACCCTTGTCATACAGGACCGCGCCGGACGAAAGGTCCTTCATATAGGCGATCGGCGCCTCCGACGTATAAGGCGGGGCGGCAGCGATCAGCGGCTGGGCCAGCAAAGCAGTGGCAAGCAGGACGGCAACGGACTTCTTCATCGACAAAGCCTTAGTTCATGATGGAATCACGGGCATGACACCGGATGTGCCGTCATTAGCCATGCCCGGTTCAATCTGAAAGCCCCGTACGGGCTATGCCTCACTGCTTCACGGCATCGGCGAGCAAGCCGACCGAAAGCGCATAGAAATTAGAGCAGTTATAATCCAGTATCGCTCTGTAGTTGCTCGTCAGCAAATAGGCGGTCTTGCCTGGCCCATCAGGCTCCAGCAACGTCGCCATAATATGGTCGTCGGGCCAGCTTCCGCTCGTCGGAACGAACCCTAGCTTTCGCCATTCCGCCATCGATAACCAGCGACTATGTCGGTTAAAGACGCGGGGACAGCGCGCCGCAGTGAGCTTCGCGCTCAATCCTGCTCTATCGACGTTGGCCGGCACCGAAACGGCGATGCCCCAGGGTTGCCCTTTACGCCAACCCGCCTGCACGAAATAGTTGGCGATTGACGCCAGAGCGTCGGCCTGGCTTGTCCATATGTCCGCCTTGCCATCGCCATCGCCATCCCGCGCAACCTTAAGATAGACCGACGGCAGGAATTGCGGATAGCCTGTGGCACCTGCCCAACTTCCCACAAGGCGGCTGCGCGGAACGCCGCTGTCCAGCATCTTGAGCGTCGCCAATAATTCCGGCTCGAACAGCGAGCGTCGCCGTCCCTCCCACGCCAGTGTTGCAAGCGAGCGGATCAGGTCAAAGTCTCCGACATAGGAACCATAATTGGTTTCATGTCCGAAGATCGCCACCATGATTTCCTCAGGAACGCCGGTTTCGGCTTCTATCCGGGAAAGGCGGGCACGGTTTGCCTGATAGGCTGCGCGTCCCCTGCTGATCCGGCCCGCATCTACATGCTGTATACGATAAGGTTCGAAGTTCGGGATCGGTGCGTACGCACCGCCGCCCGGCTGGCTCTGGTCGAGTTGCACGACGCGCGGATTGGGCGTGAGTGTCGGGAAGACGCTGTCGAGCGTCGCATCCCTTATGCCCATCGCTCGCGTCTTTGATCGCAAACTTTCGAGGTAGTTTTGAAAACCGCCGTCATCGGTGGCCTGCGCGTTTACCGGAGCAGAACTGCCACCCACAAAGGCGGTGAGCATCAAAAGGCAGGGAAGGATCGTCGCGCGCAAAGAATCTCGCATAACCCAATTGTTGCACAGCCCGGACGGCCGGCGAAACCCCCAACTTTAAAAAGCGACGGTGGAAAGACGATGAACCGATCATCGCATTTTTCGCTTGGCAACTGCGCCTGCAACGCTAGGACGCACGGACGCGCCGGCGCGGAAGGGTGGCAGAGTGGTCGATTGCAGCGGTCTTGAAAACCGCCGATGTGCAAGCATCCGTGGGTTCGAATCCCACCCCTTCCGCCATTCAGACAACAACATCCTACAATTATGCGTCTGCCTCCGGGCCTGCTAGGTCGGCAAATTTATCTGCTGTTTAACAAAAGCATTCGCCGTTGCCGCAGGTTCATGCAACCTCCATCAATAGGAAGGGGTTGAACCGAAAACTTACGCTGCTGGAGGAGAAAATATGCGTAAAACCCTGATGGCGCTGGCCGCCCTTTCGCTCGCTGTTCCTGTGTCGATGGCGGTTCCGACCGATGGCGCTCAAGCGCGCAAACATTACCGCTACAAGGAATGGCGTGGCCGCGACGGTCGGACCTATTGCCGCAAATCGAACGGCACGACCGGCTTGATCGTCGGC
>CAJYHD010000657.1 GCA_913773715.1 uncultured Sphingobium sp. | reverse complement strand
GCCGAGCCTTCCGTAGGCTGCACCGATCTCTGGCGGCATCCGAACGCCGGGGGCAAGCTGTGCGGCGGCCTGCGCGGCGATGAAGGCAAATCCGGCCAATACGATCTTCTTCAGCAAAAGTTTCGCCTTCCGCGGCCCAAAGCTTACGGTATCGTTCCGCCTTGGCAAGCCCGCTAGCAGCATCCAACCTGCCCCGAAGCTGCCACCACTTCCGGCAGGCGAGACCCACATCCGGTCGTTCAGGCCGCCATCCCGGCTCCCCGACCTCTGCCATTTATTCATGTTTGGGATTGGTCTCCAGGGCCCACGCCGCTCCCGACGCTAAACGGCGGGATTTGGGACATTCCCGACGTTCGCACTCGACATGTCGAACGGCAGCTCGTACCGAAAGCCGACGCTCAATTCTCAGCCAACCGGCATTGCGGAACAACAGAAGCTGAGCCTTCGGCGGAACGTCTGGTTTGAGATTTAGGAGCTGAGAAAGCAGCCTCTCTAGAGTTATTCCCCGCCCCGTGACCCGCGACTACCGACGAGAGAGCATCTCGTTGCGAGCAAGTCTCAAAATTTCCTCGATAAACTCGAATGCTCCGGGCGGAAACCAGATAGGAGTGACGCCGATGCGCAGCAGCGCCGCGTTGCGTGCGATCAGCGCCTCCTCATCGGCCGGCAATTGCTCGATAGCGAAGTGCTGCGGCAGATCGGCCGACTCGGCAAGCGCGCGGTTCATGATCGCCTCGAAGACCCGAGCCGTTCGATCCTGATTAAGGCTGCACCCGAGGAACAGCAGGCTGGAGTTGCGGAAATAATAGTCGAGTGCCTGCGGGATCGGCAGGCTTGGGTCAATGGCGCCGTGGCCATAGGCGGCGACATATTGATTGCGGCTGAGGATGCAGCCGCCGGGTGTGGCAATGTCGCCGTGCAGCTTGAGGATCGTGACGCTTTCGGCATCGGGCGCTGTCAGGATCGTGGCAGGCGTTAACACCTGCACCGGTGGCCCGCCGCCGACGTCGAACGCCTGTTCGAGCAGGCGGTCATAGTTGGTGGTGATGAGCGTGTCGGAAAACAGCTCGGCAATCAGATAATCGGCGGGCGGGATGGTGCCGTTGCGGGCGAAGGCGTCGCGCAGTTCCTGCTTGAACACCGGCTGTCCCAGCCGCTCTTCAATGGCGTGAACGATGCCCTCATATTCCCCGGCAGCAAGCATCGCCTCGACGTCTTCGGGCGGCAACCCAGCGGTGCGCCCTTGCTGGCGCAGATGGTCCTTCCATGTCGGGAAGCCTCCCGGCTGCGACAGCCCAGCGCCGATGAAGGGCACGATATTGGCGAGCGCGATCTGGTCGCAAAGCTGATCAAAGCGCGTGGCGTTGCGGTCGGCCCAGTGGGCGTCGGTGCAAAGCTCGACGAGAATCTCGCGGCTCAACCATTGGTTGCGCTGCCGCTGCCGCCATTCCTCGAAGGCGATGCTATATCCCTCGCGGTCGCCAACGAAGAACGCCTTGCTCGGGCTGGCCAGCCCGGCGACCTTCGCCACCTCACGCGCTTCGACGGCGTCCGCACCATCGAACCACTCGTTGAAGTCGCGATAGTCGCCATACTTGCGGTGCCGATCTTCCTCGCACCAACTCAACAGGGCGGGTGCCGTAGCCATGGCTCAGGCAGCAGCGCGTTCGACAATGGCGTCCGCAAGGCGCATCTGGATTTGCCCTGCGTCGGTAAGGCCCGCCTTGAGGCCGTCGCAAACGGCCATGAGGGCATCGACCTTGGCGACAATGCGTTGTTGTTCGTCGGTTGAGGGGATAAAAATCATCGCCGCCTCTACCTGCTTGGTCGAGATATGAGGCACGCCGTTGCTTCGACCGGGGTCAATTTGTTTCGAGAACATTGGCGAGTTTACCCAGAGGAGCACGTATTCTGGCACGAGGTGCTCGCTGAGTTGGAAGCGCCCTACGCGCTGCAAAAGCAATGAGGGCAAGTCCGACGCCGCGATCTGCGCAACCTTGGTGCCCGTGGAAATAAACGGACGATCCAAAGTCAGGACAATGTCCCCTTCGGTCAGCAGGAAACGTGAAAAGGACTCTGCGTCCTTTTCCGGCAGACAGACAGTTTCGCTCCAATCTGTCGAGCCGTGCGTTATGTTGATATTTCGGAGAAGCCGTATCCCGTCTTGCGTAAACCACTCGCTCTTGAACGCATAGCCGTTTTGCAGCGCCGCACCCGACTTGAGGGCGACGGGCGCTTGCGGCCATCTATCCACATGCAATAGACTGCCGCTTACTGCAAGTTCGAGGATCGTCTGTTTGAGCGCATCGACGCTGGCTTCGGTGGTGAAGAGGGCGTCGAAGTGGGCTTCGAGGCGGGTCCAGTTGGCGGCGAGGTCGGCGGCGTCGGCGCTGTTCACGAGGGTGGCGAGCAAGGTTTTGACCAGCGTCTGGTGTGCCGCCAGCGCCGCCGCGCTCTCCCCCTCCAGCGCATCGCACAGCGCCATCAACTCATCCACTTTTGCCACAATCCGCCCCTGTTCGGCGAGAGGCGGGAGGGGAAGCGGCGTGGCCTCGAAGTAAGATCGAGTGATGCGCTTTTGACCGGCGGTGCCGGTCATCTTCGCCTCTCCGTTGCGAAGGTATGTCCCCGTCTTCATTGTCAGCAGTAGGAAGCGCCGATTCAATTCTGGAAGCCATGGACGAGCGACGTGCAATTCAGTTGTCCCGGCTCCAATGCCGTTGCGCAGGCCTTGTAGAATAGCCGCTTTGCCATTTTCAAAGCAGGGTGTGATTTTTGCCAAAGCTACATCACCATCGGCAAAATGCGTGAACCCCTTCTTTATCTCTCCCCACTTCCGAACCTCGAAGTCATGCTCGCCAGCAATGCTCGATGTGACGAGTGCCATCGGCACGAACGATGCTTCCACATCGTCATCGGACGCGTTGCTAGGACTGATTTCGGCAAGCTCGGAAAGTTGCGTCCAACACCATCCACCGGGCAATTCCGGCAAGTCACTAGGCAACTCAGTAGTTGGTTTAGGCTTGCGCGCCTTACCCGATTGAACAGCGGCCAGCCTAGCGGCGGCGATAGCTTTCAACAGGACCCTGGCGGATTCATCCCCTTCGTCCTGAGGCACCAATCTCCCAAGCACGGCCAGATCAAGGATCAACGTCCGAAGCCGCTCGATACCGTAGAGACTTTTTCGCTTACCGCCGCCGCGCCCCGCGCCGTTCTTGCGCTCGGTGGCGGCAGTCCAGATGTCGAGATGGTCGCTGACCAGCGCGGCAATGTCGCTCATGCGTCGGCCCGTTCGCCGCCCGCCAGCGCCTCGGCGAGGATCGCCTTAAGCCGGTCGCGCAAGCCCTGCATCTCGGCCTGTTGGGCCGCATATTGGGCCAGCAGTTCGTCCGGGTCATGGCTCTCCCGATCCGGCGTGTGTGGGTTCTTGCGATCAAGGTTGAAGCCGGACGCCTCAACGTCCTCCGCACTAACGCGCCATGCCCGTTCGGTCTCAACACGCGCTTTGAAGCCATCCGCCTCATCGCCCCACCAGTCGCGCTCGGCTGCAAATTCCTCGAACTGCATCGGCCGGGACTTGTTGTAGTTGGTTACGCCCGGCGGATAAGGATGCTCGTAGAACCAGATGTGCTTGGTGGGCGTGCCCTTGGTGAAGAAGAGCAGGTTGGTCTTGATGCCAGTATAGGGGTTGAACACGCCGTTCGGCAGGCGAACGATGGTGTGCAGGTTGCACTCCTCCATCAGGGTGCGCTTGAGCATGGTCTTGGTGCCCTCGCCGAACAGGAAGCCATCGGGCAGCACCACGCCCGCGCGCCCACCGACGCGCAACAGCTTGATGATCAGCGCCATGAACAGGTCAGCGGTTTCTCGCGTGCGGAGATGGGCGGGAAAATTGCTTTCGATCCCGTCTTGCTCCATGCCGCCAAAGGGTGGGTTGGTGGCGATCACCGGCACACGATCCCGGTCCCCATAGTCGCGATAGGGCTTTTCCAGCGTGTTGCCGTGGCGGATGCCCTCGGGCGTGTCGATGCCGTGCAGGATCATGTTGGTGACGCACAGCATATGCGGCAGCGCCTTCTTCTCGACCCCGCGCAGGCTGGCTACCAGCGTCGCCTCATCCTCGGGCGATTTCACGAACTGGCGCTTGTGGTCGATGGTACAGGCAAGGAAGCCACCGGTACCGCAAGCGGGATCAAGCACGACTTCATCGAGCTTGGGCGCCAGCCGGTCGATCATGAACCGGGTGACTGCGCGCGGGGTGTAGAACTCCCCGGCGTTCCCGGCGCTTTGCAGGTCCTTCAGAATCTGTTCGTAGATCGCGCCGAAGGTGTGCCGGTCCTGCGTATTGTTGAAGTCTATCTCGTTGATCTTGTTGATAACCTGCCGCATCAGCGTGCCGGATTTCATGTAGTTATAGGTGTCCTCGAACACGTCGCGGATGACCTGGGCACGCTTGCCGACCTCGCCGATGGTGGGCAGGCTGTTTTTAAGGGTGAAGAACAGCTCATCGACGAACTTGACCAGCCCCTCGCCGGTGATGCCCTCTCGGTCCTTGGCCCAATTGCGCCAGCGGTATTTCTCCGGGATGGGTGAGCGAAAGTCAGGCTCGGTCAGCTCCAACTCTTCCTCGCGGTCATCGTAGATTTTGAGGAAGATCATCCAGACCATCTGGCTGATGCGCTGGGCATCGCCATCAACGCCCACATCCTTGCGCATGATGTCCTGAATGGACTTCACCGCGCCCGACACATTGCTCATTCGTTCGCTGCCTGTTCGTAAATTTGGGCTTCAAGATCGGTCAGCGCGGCGTCGTAAGCCGCCTTGCCGCCGAACGCGCCCTTGATGATTTCGATGGGGGTGCCGATAGCGTCGAACGGCCGCAGGCGCAGCACCTTCGTGTCCTCGATAGTCTCGATGCCTTCGTCGGCATATTTTTCGAGCAAGGCTTCCAGCACCGCCCGCGCCTGCTCGCCATACTTGGCAAAATAGTTGCGCTTGCGTACCTTCTCCGCGCGCTCGCGGCGGGTGAGCGGCGGCTGGTCATAGGCGATATGGGCGAGCAAATCGAAGTCGCTCACATCCTTGCCGACCTCGGCTTGCAGATTGGCAAGGACGATGCCGTGTTCCTCAAGCTCGGCGATGATGGCCTGCTTGCGGTCGCTGGCATTCCACTTCGCAATGAACTCATCAAGTGAGCGATATTCGGACAACACCGCCTTTTTAGCAAACTCACGATAGCTTTCGGTGATGAGTTTGCCGTCGCTGCCGACATATTTGATCTGCTCGGCGATGATGCGCACGGGGACACCCGACACGACCAGCTTGGTGCCGCCGGTGTCATCGTCGTCATCCTCATCGTCGGGGTCGCCATCGTCGGGATCAGGCGGGACCGGCGGGTCGTCGCCGCCCGGCTCATAGATAACCACCGGCTCTCCATCGAAATCGGGATCGCTGAAAAGCTCAGTCGCCTTCTTGAAGTCCATGATGGTGAAGAAATACTTGTTGTGGTCTTCGTCGATCCGAGTGCCCCGGCCTATGATCTGCTTGAACATCGTCATAGACGTAATCGTGCGGTCAAGCACGATCAGCTTGCAGGTCTTGGCATCGACGCCAGTGCTCAAAAGCTGCGAGGTGGTGGCGATGACCGGGAACGGCTGTTCCGGGTCAATGAAGTTGTCGAGCTGTGCCTTGCCCTCGATGCTGTCTCCCGTGATCCGCATGACGTAGCGCGGATTGTCGCGCGCGATCTTGCCGGCAGCGTTTACAATGGCCGCGCGCATCCGTTCGGCGTGGTCGATGTCCTCGCAAAAAATGATCGTCTTCGACATGGGGTCGGTCGCGTTGAGGAAGCGCACCACCCGCTCGGCAACCAACTTTGTGCGCTGATTGAGGACAAGGACCCTGTCCATGTCCATGCGGTTGTATTCGCGCTGCTCAATCTCATTACCGAGGTCGTCTATCATGCCTGCTGGCGGGGTCCAGCCCAGCAAGTCTTTGTCGATATCGATACGGATGACCTTATAGGGCGCGAGGAAGCCATCCTCGATGCCCTGCTTTAGGCTGTAGGTGTAAACCGGGTCGCCGAAGTACGTGATGTTGGAGACGTACTCGGTCTCCTTCGGCGTGGCGGTCATGCCGATCTGAATCGCGCCCTCGAAATAGTCGAGGATTTCCCGCCACGCGCTGTCTTCCGCCGCGCTCCCGCGATGGCATTCATCGATAACGATGAGGTCGAAGAAGTCGCGGGAGACCGACTTGAAGATTTTGTCGGTCTCCCCTGGCCCGGTCAGCGCCTGATAAAGGCCGAGGTGGATTTCGTAGGCCGGGTCAATCTTGCGGTTGCGCACCTTAGTCATGTGCTGGCCGAAGGGCTTGAAGTCGTTGACCAGCGTTTGATCGACGAGGATGTTGCGGTCCGCGAGGAACAGCACACGCTTCGCCTGTCCCGCTTTCCAGAGCCGCCAAATGATTTGGAACGTGGTGTATGTTTTGCCAGTACCCGTCGCCATCACCAGCAGGACGCGACGGTCTCCTTTCGCGATGGCTTCGACGGTCCGGTTGATGGCGTCTATCTGATAATAGCGCGGTTCTTTGCCGGAACCGTCCGCGTGGTAAGGCTGCTCAACCAGCGGCTCTTGCTTAGGCGTGATCCCGTGGAAACGGCAGTAGCGGA
>CAJYHD010000656.1 GCA_913773715.1 uncultured Sphingobium sp. | reverse complement strand
ATCGTGGCGGGCGGGGATCGAGAGGAAGGCGCGGGTGTCGTCATTGAACCCGACCGTATTGTAGAAGCCCGCCGTCTCGGTCGCGCGTTCGCGGAAGCGGCGCATACCTTCGGGGCTGTTATGGAACCACCAGGGCGGACCGAGCTTGAGCGCGGGATAATGACCGGCGAGCGGCGCGAGTTCGCGCGAATAGACATCCTCGTCCAGCGTGAAGAGAATGAGCGTCAGGCGTGGATCGCTGCCATAGAGATCGAGCAATGGCTTCAACGCCCTGACGAACTCGCCTGCGGTCGGGATGTCGCCGCCCTTGTCCTTGCCGAAACGCGCGAGCACAGAGGCATTGTGGTTGCGATGAACGCCGGGATGAAGCTGCATCACCATGCCGTCCTCGATCGACATGCGCGCCATTTCCACCAGCATATGGCCGCGGAACAGTTTCGCTTCCTGCGCGGTGACCGGCCCGGCCATGACCTTGGCATAGAGCGCCTCGATTTCGGCGCGGGGCAGGTCGGCAGTGAAGGCCGAGGGATGGCCGTGGTCTGTCGAGGTCGCACCTGCTTCGCGGAAGTCGGCGCGGCGCTTTTGATGCGCGCGCAGATAACCGGCAAAGCTGCCCGCATCCTCGCCCGTCATCTCGCAGAAGGCGCGGACATTCGCGATAAAGCGCGGATCGTCCGGGTCAAGTACGGGATCGGGGCGATAGGCGGTAACGACCCTACCGCCCCAGCCCGACTCCCGGATTGCACGGTGGTGCTTCAGCGGATCGAGCGGGCCTTCGGTCGTGGCAATGACTTCGATATTATAACGCTCGAATAACGCGCGGGGCCGGAATTCCGGCGTTTTGAGCGCGGCGTCGATCACATCGTAATAATGATCCGCCGTCTCCGCCTCCAGACGGACGTCGATGCCGAACGCTTCTGCGAAAACCCAGTCGAGCCACATCCGCGACGGTGTTCCGCGAAACAGGTGATAGCGTTCAGCGAAGAGGCGCCAGATCGCGCGCGGATCGCTGGCAGTGAAGCTGCCATCGACGGTGGGAACGCCCAGATCCTCCAGCATGACCCCTTGGCTGAAAAGCATGCGGAAAACATAGTGATCCGGAACGATCAGCAGGTCGGCCGGATTGGCGAAAGCTTCGTCATAGGCGAACCAGCGCGGATCGGTATGGCCGTGCGGGCTGATGATCGGCAGATCCTTGATCGTCTGGTAGAGCGCGCGCGCCACATCGCGGGTGTGCGGATCGGACGGGAACAGACGATCGGGATGAAGGCGGAGAGGTTTGGTCAAGACGAAGCTCCTTGATCGCCGGGGACGCCAGCGTGGGCCAGCTGATATCGGGGCAGAATGAGGTGGATGGTTCCGAGCGCCACGAGATAGGCGCAGGACGCGACGATGAAGATCGGACCGAAACTGCCGACGGTTTCGAGGATCATGCCCGCGAACTTCGCCATCAACATGCCGCCGATCGCTCCTGACAGACCGCCGAGGCCGACGACCGATCCGGCCATCCAGCGCGGGAAGACGTCACCCGGCAGCGCATAGAGGTTGGCGGAAAAACCCTGATGTCCGGCGCAGGCGAGGCCGATGAAGCTGACCGCCACCCACATGTTTGGGGCCTGCGTGGCGAAGGCGATCGGCACGGCGCAGAGTGCCGCGAGGAACATCGCCGTCTTGCGCGCGCGGTTGACACTCCAGCCCCGGCCCATGAAGCGCGACGACGCCCAGCCGCCCGCGATCGAACCGATGTCTGCCATCAGATAGACGGCGATCAAAGGCGGACCGAAGTCCAGCATTTTGACGCCATATTGCTTGTTGAAGAAATCGGGCAGCCAGAACAGGAACGTCCACCACACCGGATCGATCAGGAAGCGCCCGGCCATGTAGGCCCATGTCTGACGATGGCGGAACAGCGCCGCCCATTTGACGGGGCACTGCGGCTCGACGGGATCGGTTTCGATCCAGGCCAGTTCTTCGGGGCTGAGCGACGCCTTCTCACGCGGGCGACGGTAGAAGGTCAGCCAGGCGGCGAGCCAGATGACCGTCAGCAGGCCCGTCAGGATGAAGGCCCAGCGCCAGCCCAGCGTCACCGCAATGATCGGTACGATTAGCGGCGTCAGGATCGCGCCGACATTGGACCCGGCATTGAAGATGCCGATCGCGAGGGCGCGCTCCTTCTTCGGAAACCATTCGTTGGTTGCTGCAATCGCGGCTGGGAATGTCCCCGCCTCCCCGATCGCCAGCGGAATGCGGGCTAGCAGCATCCCTGCGGTCGAAGTGAAGAAGATGTGCGCAACATGCCCGATCGTCCACAGCGCGACGGCGAGCGCATAACCAGTGCGCGCGCCGATCCGGTCGATCAGGCGCCCGAAGACGACATAGGCGATGCCATAGCCTGCCTGGAACCAGATGGCGAGGTCGGCATAGCCGCTCTCGCTCCAACCGTAGCGCGCCTGAAGATCGGGCTTGAGCGTCGGGAGAACGAGCCTGTCGACATAGCTCAGCACCACGGCTGCAAAAAGCAGCCCGCAGACGATCCAGCGGACCTTGCCGGAGGGTTTGGGGATGGAGGACTTACCCATTACCAACCCCCCTCGTCATTCCCGTGGAAACGGGAATCCATCTCCGGCCTTCGCCCAAGTCGATAAGGCGTGAGATGGATTCCCGCCTCCGTGGGAATGACGGACTGCAAAGCTGAGAACGCAAGCAGATCACCAACTGAACATCGTGCCGTCTTCGAGCCTGTTAACGGGGAGGAAGGCACGGCTGTATGCGTAGCCGGCGGCCAGTTCCTCATCGATGTCGACACCCAGGCCCGGCGCGTCGCCTGGATGCATCATGCCGTTCGCGAAGGTATAGGCATGTGGGAAGACGGCATCGGTTTCAGGCGTGTGGCGCATATATTCCTGCACGCCGAAATTCGGCACCGACAGGTCGAAATGGAGGGCTGCGGCCATACAGACCGGGGACAGGTCGGTTGCGCCGTGGCAGCCGGTGCGAATCTGATAGAGATCGGCGAGCGCGGCGATGCGGCGCAGGTGGGTGATGCCACCCGCGTGGACGACGGTCGCGCGAATATAGTCGATCAGCTGGTTCTGGATCAGGTCCTTGGCGTCCCAGATCGAATTGAAGATTTCACCCACGGCGAGCGGCGCCGTGGTGTGCTGGCGGATCAGCTTGAACGCTTCCTGATTTTCGGCGGGCGTTGCGTCCTCCAGCCAGAAAGGACGATATTGTTCCAGATCCTTGCCCAGACGCCCTGCCTCGATCGGGGTCAGGCGGTGATGGATATCGTGCAACAGATGCACGTCCCAGCCCAGCGCCTCGCGCGCCGCCTTGAACAGTTCGGGGACGACGCGCAGATATTTGCTGGTGTTCCAGACATTTTCTGTCGGCAGGTCGGCGTCGGCCGGTTCGTAGAAATAGCGGTCCTTGCTGACGCCATAGGTGGATGCCATGCCGGGCACGCCGCACTGGATGCGGATCGCCTTGTAGCCCTGCCGCTGGTAATCGAGCGCGGCTTCGATCGTATCCTCGATCGAGGTGCCGTTGGCGTGGCCGTACACCATGACGCCTTCCCGGCTCGCGCCGCCGAGCAGCTGATAGACGGGCAGGCCTGCGATCTTGCCCTTGATGTCCCACAGCGCCATGTCGACCGCCGCAATCGCGGTCATGGTCACGGGACCGCGCCGCCAATAGGCGCCCTTGTAGAGATACTGCCAGATATCCTCGATCCGATGCGCATCGCGACCGATGAGACAGGGGATGACATGATCGGTCAGATAGCTCGCGACCGACAATTCGCGGCCGTTGAGCGTCGCATCACCGACGCCGGTCGTGCCGTCTTCGCAGGTGATCTTCAGCGTGACGAAGTTGCGACCGGGGCAGGTGATGATGACCTTGGCATCGACGATTTTTGGCATGACGAGATCCTGTTCAGACAATTTCGAGAGTGACGGTTTGAAGGCGTTCGCTGTCCGGGCCAACCATGATGTCGAGGAGGCCGGGCTCAACCATTGCCTTCATCTTGAATTCGGAAACAATGAAGAGCGCGCATCGAAGGACGGCAAAAATCGTCGAGGGTATTACGGCTCCCTTCGCCAGGTTGCGCACAGGATTTTCCGATACCGCACCGATGCCCTCCCCCCTATTTCAGCTGGCGGCGCGCTTTTCGCTTGCCCAAGCCAAGTTGATAACGGTACCAGTGCAACGACAATGACCAGTTGTCAATGCCCCATGGAGCGGCATGGACGATAGAATGCCGAGGGAGAGGGTTTGATGTTCGTGCGCCTGTTGTGCTGGATGGCCGCCCTGGTCGCAGCGAGTCTTTCGCCTCTGGCACAGGCCGAAGACGGCTATGATCTGTGGCTGCGCTATGCTCGCACCGACGATGCGCGGGCGCAGGTGATCGCGTCGCACGCGACATCGGTGATCGCGCTGGGAACCAGCCCGACGATGGACGCCATCAGGGCGGAATTGCGCCGCGGGGTCGGCGGTTTGACGGGCCGAGCGCCCTCCGAGGCACAGGTCGTTCAGGCAGGCGCGCTTTGGCTCGCCACATCGTCGTCCGCGACCGATCTTCCGGTGCAGACGAGCGATCTTGGTCAGGAGGGCTATACCATTCGCTCGATCCAGCGTGAAGGCAAGGCGATTACTCTCATCGCTGCCAATAGCGAGATCGGCCTGCTCCACGGCGCTTTCCACTGGCTGCGTCTGGCACAGACTGGCGCAAGTCTCGACCCGCTCGATATTCGCAGCGCGCCGCGCATTGGCCTGCGCCTGCTCAATCATTGGGACAATCTGGATGGCACTGTCGAGCGCGGCTATGCCGGGCAGTCGATCTGGGACTGGTGGCGCCTGCCCAACTGGAAGGGGCCGCGCTACACCGACTATGCCCGCGCCAATGCCTCGATCGGCATCAACGGCACCGTGCTGAACAACGTCAACGCGAAGGCCGACAGCCTGACCGCGCCCTATATCGCCAAGGCGGCGGCGCTGGCAGATGTGTTCCGGCCCTATGGCATCAAGGTCTATCTGTCGGTTAAATGGACGGCGCCGATGGAACTGGACGGACTCAAGACCGCCGATCCGCTCGATCCGCAGGTTGCCGCCTGGTGGAAGGCGAAGGCGGACGAGATCTACAAGGCGATCCCGGATTTCGGCGGGTTCTTGGTGAAGGCAAACAGCGAAGGGCAGCCGGGGCCGCAGGACTATAAGCGCACACATGCCGATGGCGCGAACATGCTTGCAGCGGCGGTGAAGCCGCATGGCGGTATCGTGATGTGGCGCGCGTTCGTTTATGCGCACGACAATCCCGACGATCGCGCCAAGCAGGCCTATAGCGACTTCAAACCGCTGGACGGCAAGTTCGCCGACAATGTTATCGTGCAGGTCAAGAACGGCGCGATCGATTTCCAGCCGCGTGAACCGTTCCACCCGTTGTTCGGAGCGATGCCCAAGACGCCGCTGATGATGGAGTTCCAGATCACCAAGGAGTATCTGGGCCAATCGACACACCTCACCTATCTGGGGCCGTTGTTCGAGGAAGTGCTGCGTGCCGATACCTTTGCCAGGGGCAAGGGATCGACGGTGGCCAAGGTGATCGATGGATCGCTCGAAAGGCATAAGCTGACCGGCATCGCAGGCGTCGCCAATATCGGCGTGGATCGCGACTGGAGCGGGTCGATCTTCAATCAGGCGGACTGGTACGCGTTCGGACGGCTCGCCTGGGACACGAGCCTGTCATCCGAGCAAATCGCGCACGAGTGGGCTGCGATGACCTTCTCCAACGATCCGCGCGTGATTCAACCCGTCGTCGCGATGATGATGGGATCGCGCGAGGCGGCGGTCGATTATATGACGCCGCTCGGCCTCGCCCACATCATGGCGACAGGGCATCATTATGGTCCGGGTCCATGGGTGTCGGATCAGGCCCGGCCCGAATGGAACCCGGTCTATTATCACAAGGCGGACGCGCAGGGCATCGGCTTCGACCGCACGCGGACGGGCAGCAATGCCATTGCTCAATATGCGCCGCCGATCGCGAAGATGCTCGCCAAGCCGGAGACGACGCCCGAGCAGGACGTGCTCTGGTTCCACCATGTTCCTTGGACCTACAAGCTGAAGTCTGGCGAAACGCTGTGGGACGGAATGGTGCATCATTATGATCGCGGCGTCGATTATGTGACGCGGATGCGCGCCACTTGGGAAACGCTGCGCCCCTATGTCGATGCGGAACGCTTCGCCGAAACGCAGAGCTTCCTTGGCATTCAGGAGCGGGAAGCGAAGTGGTGGCGCGACGCGTGCATCGCCTATTTCCAGTCGAAGTCCGGCCTGCCCCTGCCCGCCGGGTCAGCGGCTCCGGCGCACGACCTGCACTATTATGAGGCGCTATCCTTCCCCTATGCGCCGGGCCATCATTGATTTTTGCGCGAAGACAGGACAGGCATCGATTACAGGATCGTGACGCCACCATAAGGAAGCCGCCGCTTTGACCGACAGCCGCTCATCCCGCCGTCAGCGCGGCATGCCCACGATCAACGATGTCGCGAAACGCGCGGGCGTGTCGCCGATGACCGTGTCGCGCGTCATCAACCGCGAGCAGGTGGTGCGGCCGGAAACGCGGGAGAAGGTCGAAGCAGCGATCGCGGCGCTCGATTATGCGCCGAGCGCCGCAGCGCGGAGCCTGGCGGGGGGCGACGAGTTGCGGATCGGCCTGCTCTACAGCAACCCCTCCTCCTCCTACCTCAGCGAGTTCTTGGTCGGCAGTCTCGATCAGGCGAGCCGCAGCAGCGTCCACCTCGTCGTCGAGAAGTGGGACGAGGATATTTCCGTGAAGGCGGTGGTCGATCTGCTGAAGCGCGGGCGGATCGATGGGGTGATCCTGCCGCCGCCATTGTGCGACATGGACAAGCTGGCGACGGCGCTGGCCGCCGCGAACATCCCGGCGGTGCGGGTGGCGACCGGGGCGCCGGGCGACCTGCCCGCCGTCAGCATCGACGACCGTCAGGCCGCCTATGAAATGACCCGGCACCTGATCGCGCTTGGTCATCACCGCATCGGCTTCATCAAGGGCAATCCGAACCAGAGCGCGAGCGAACGCCGCTTTGAGGGCTATGTCGCGGCCATGGAGGAAGCGGGCCTGGGGCTAGAAGATGCCCTGATCGCGCAAGGCTATTTCACCTATCGCTCCGGGCTGGATGCGGCGGAGAAGATCCTCGCGCTGCCGAACCCGCCCAGCGCGATCTTTGCCAGCAATGACGACATGGCGGCGGCTACGGTAGCGATCGCCCATCGCGGCGGGCTGGACGTGCCGGGCGACCTCACCGTCTGCGGGTTCGACGACACCTCGCTCGCGACCACGATCTGGCCGGAACTGACGACCATCCGTCAGCCGATCAGCGCGATGTCGCGCGCGGCGGTGGAGGTGCTGGTGCGATTGCTCAAGGCACGGCGCAGCACGACCAACAACGGTCCCGAGCATCTGCTGCTGGACCATGAACTGATCCGCCGCCAGTCGGATGCCGCGCCGAGGACGAGGCCCCGGCACGTCAAATCCTAAGGACAGATCAGGCTTCGCCGAACACTCGACGGAAGATCGTATCGACGTGCGCGAAGTGATAGCCGAGGTCGAACTTCTCCTCGATCTGCTGCGGCGTCAGCGCGGCGGCGACATCGGGATCCGCCTTGAGCAGGTCCAGGAGCGATAGCTGGCCGTCAGATTCCCAGACCTTCATCGCGTTGCGTTGTACGTAGCGATAACTGTCCTCGCGACTGACGCCCGCCTGCGTCAGCGCCAGCAGCACGCGCTGCGAGTGGACGAGGCCGCCCATCTTGTCGAGATTCTTCATCATCCGCTCGGGATAGACGAGCAGCTTGTCGATGACGCCGGTCAGGCGACCCAGCGCGAAGTCGAGCGTGATGGTGGCATCGGGACCGATATAACGTTCGACCGAAGAATGGCTGATATCGCGTTCATGCCAAAGCGCGACATTCTCCATCGCGGGGAGTGCATAGGCGCGGACCATGCGGGCGAGACCGGTAAGATTTTCGGTCAGCACGGGATTGCGCTTGTGCGGCATCGCCGACGAGCCTTTCTGACCGGGCGAGAAATATTCCTCCGCCTCCAGCACTTCGGTGCGCTGGAGATGGCGCACCTCGACGGCGAGTCGCTCGATCGAGGAGGCGATGACGCCTAGGGTCGCGAAGAACATGGCGTGGCGGTCGCGTGGAATGACCTGCGTCGAAACCGGCTCGATGGCGAGGCCGAGCTTGTCGGCGACATGCTCTTCCACGCGCGGGTCGATGTTGGCGAAAGTGCCGACCGCGCCGGAAATGGCGCAGGTCGCAACTTCTGCGCGCGCGGCGATCAGGCGCGTCTTGCAGCGGCTGAACTCGGCATAGGCTTCCGCCATCTTGAGGCCGAAGGTGACAGGCTCTGCATGGATACCGTGGCTGCGGCCGATCGTCGGCGTCAGCTTATGCTCGAAGGCGCGACGCTTGAAGACGTCGAGCAGCTTGTCGAGATCGTCGATCAGGATGTCGGCGGCGCGGGCAAGTTGCACGGCGAGGCAGGTGTCGAGAACATCGCTCGACGTCATGCCCTGATGCATGAAGCGGGCCTCGTCGCCGACCTGCTCTGCAACCCAGGTGAGGAAGGCGATCACGTCATGCTTGGTGACGGCTTCGATCGCATCGATCGCGGGAACATCGATCGACGGGTTGGTCGCCCACCAGTCCCACAGCGCCTTGGCGGCCGATGGCGGCACCACGCCCAGTTCGCCGAGCTTCTCGGTCGCATGCGCTTCGATTTCGAACCAGATTTTGAAGCGGGCTTCCGGCTCCCAAAGAGCGGTCATCTGCGGGCGGGCGTAACGGGGGACCATGGGCGAATCCTGCGCGAATGAGGGGTGGATGTCGCCGCGCCGACTAGCAGCGTCAGGCGCTGCGGGCAAATGGCGCGATGTTTCGGCGCAACATCAGAGCGCCCCAGCGCGTTTGGCAGCATCGAACAAGACGAAGCGACAGAATTTGCAAGACGAATGATGACGCCTGAATGACCGTTCAGGAACATCATGGCCTTTTCGTCTATTGTTTGTGCGTAAGTTTCCAAATGTCGTGAAGAACAGTGCCTTCGACGACATAGTGCAAGATCAGGAGTTCGCCATGTTTCGCGCCATGATGATGACCTCGGCCATGGTTTTATCCGTACCCGCAATCGCGCAGACGGCGGATCCGATGCAGGGTAATGCGCCCACGTCTCCGCAGCAGACCATACCCGCCACTCCGACGGCTCCCGCGCAGGCTGCGCCGGCCGCGCCGCAGAACGCCACCCCGGCAAGCCCCGCCGATAGCGTCGCGACGATCGTGGACAGTGAGTTCCCTGCCTATGACGCAAATAGCGACGGTCAACTCGACAAGGCCGAATTCGGTAAATGGATGGTCGCGCTGAAGGACCAAGAAATGAAGGCGACCGGAAAGGCTCTGCCAGCCAGCAAGGTCATGGCCTGGGCGAACGGTGCTTTCTCGACCGCCGACAAGGACAAGAGCAATAGCGTCAGCAAGGCCGAATTGATCGCCTACCTGAGCCGCGGCGCGGGCTGAACGATATTCCCCGCCATGTCACGAAG
>CAJYHD010000655.1 GCA_913773715.1 uncultured Sphingobium sp. | reverse complement strand
GGCATGCACCGCGTTGGCCGCGACCAGCGCGAGCGTGTGCGCAGGCGGATCATTGTCCGTCAATCGGACCAGCGTCGATGCGTAAAGATTGCCTGCCGGGCTTTCCCACTGCCGCCCTAATCTGCCGCGCCCGCCAGTCTGTCGCGCAGCGCGCATCCAGCTGCCATCGGGTTCACCCCGGTCGGCCAACGCGAGCATGTCAGCGTTGGTCGATCCGGTCTGTTCTACGAAATAGACGTTGGTCAGAACAGCGACGCCGCAGCGGCGGCGCTCGCCTGATCCAGTACGGGGTTGAGTAGGTAACCGAAGACGATAACCACCGCGCAAGCCGTCAGGATGACGTTTTCGACGGCACCCCCCTTCGCCTCATAGGCAATCGTCGGTTCATCGAAATACATCGTCTTGATGATCTTGAGATAATAGAAAGCGCCGATAACCGAAGCCGCAATGCCGACAGCGGCCAGCGCAGTCAGGCCCGCCGCGACGGCAGCGTCGAACACCAGGAACTTCGCCCAGAACCCGAACAGCGGGGGAATGCCGGCCATCGAGAACATGAAGATGGCGAGCGCTGCTGCCAGCCCCTTGCGAGACTGAGACAAGCCAGCCAGACTGGCGATCGTCTCGACCGGCTTGCCGTCCTTGTCGCGCATCTGGAGGATGCAAGCGAAGCCACCGATGGTCATGACAACGTAGATCGCCATGTAGCTCATCGTCGCGGCAGCCCCGGCCGGCGTGCCGCAGGCCAGACCGATCAGCGCAAAGCCGACATTGTTGATCGACGAATAGGCCATCAGGCGTTTGATGTTGGTCTGACCGATCGCCGCGACCGCGCCGAACAGGATCGATGCAAGCGCGACAAAGATCACGACCTGTTGCCAGTCGAGACCGGCCGGGCCAAGTGCTTCGATCGCGACGCGGACCAATAAGCCGATCGCAGCAACCTTCGGCGCGCTGGCGAAGAAGGTCGTGACCGGCGTGGGCGCGCCTTCGTAGACGTCGGGCGTCCACATGTGGAACGGAACAGCACTGATCTTGAAGGCAAGACCCGCAAGCACGAAGACGAGGCCGAACAATTCACCCTTCGACACGCCGTCGCCCAACGCAACCGCGATACCGTCGAAAGCAGTCGATCCGGTGAAGCCGTAGAGCAGCGCAGTACCGTAGAGGAGGATGCCGCTCGCCAGCGATCCGAGAACGAAATATTTGAGGCCCGCTTCGGACGAACGTCCATCCTGACGCATGAAGCTAGCCAACACATAGGCGGCAAGGCTCTGCATTTCGAGGCCGACATACAGCGTCAGCATATCGCCCGCAGAGACCATCATGCTCATGCCGATGCTGCTGAACAGGATCAGCACCGGATATTCGGGGCGCGGCTTGCCATCGAAGGCGAAGAAGCGATGCGCAAGGAGGATAGCGGCGGCGGCAGCGCCGTAGATCAACGCTTTGGCAAAGGCCGAGAAAGCGTCCGCACGCACAAGGCCGTCGAACGCGTCGGGACCATGCGCTAGCGATGTGGACAAGGTCAGACCAGCGATCGCCAGGGCGACCACCGCCAGCCAGTTGACGACGCGGGCCGATCCATCGCCGGCGAAGGCTGCGACCAGCATCAGGATCAATCCTGCGGCGGTCAGGAGCAGTTCGGGCAGGACCGCAAGGAGGGAAGCGGATTCAATCATCAGTGCGCCTCCCCGTGCGCGGATGCTTCTTCATGGGTAGCGTGGCCAACAGGCTTTGGCGCTCCCATCTTGATCTGTGAGTCTCCTGCGGGAGCCGCAGGCGCGAGGCGCGCTTCAAGCGCACGAATGTCGGACCGCATAGGGGCTAGGAAGCTTTCGGGATAGACACCCATCCAAAGCACCGCCGCCGCGACGGGAGCAAGCAGCGCTATCTCCCGCGCCGACAGATCGGGCATCGCTGCCGCATCGGCATTCACCTGCTCGCCATAGGCGATGCGGCGATAGAGATAGAGCATATAGGCCGCGCCCAGAATGATGCCGGTGGTGCAGACCAGCGCCGCCCAGGTCGACACCTGATAAATGCCCATGAGCGACAGGAATTCACCGACGAAGTTACTGGTACCGGGCAGGCCGACCGACGCCATCGTGAACAGTAGGAACAGCACAGCATATTTGGGCATGTTGATGCTGAGGCCGCCATACCGGTTGATCTCACGCGTATGCAAACGGTCGTAGATGACGCCGACGCACAGGAACAGCGCGCCAGATACGAGGCCATGGCCCAGCATGACCATCATAGCGCCTTCGATGCCCGCCTGGTTGAAGGCGAAGAGGCCGATCGTCACGATCGCCATATGCGCAACAGACGAATAGGCGATCAGCTTCTTCATATCGGATTGAACGAGCGCGACCAAGCTGGTGTAAACCACCGCCACCATCGAAAGTCCCCAAACCAGCGGGGCAAGTTGTGACGAGGCGTCCGGGAACATCGGCAGCGAGAAACGGATGAAGCCGTAGCCGCCCATCTTCAGCAGCACGCCTGCCAGGATGACCGATCCCGCCGTGGGCGCCTGAACATGCGCGTCGGGCAGCCAGGTATGGACCGGCCACATCGGCATCTTGACGGCGAAGCTCGCGAAGAAGGCGAGGAACAGCCAGGTCTGGATATGCGGATCGAAATTATAGGCCATCAATGCCGGGATTTCGGTCGTGCCCGCCTCATGTACCATCCACATCATCGCGATCAGCATGAGAACCGAACCGAGCAGCGTGTAGAGGAAGAATTTGTATGAGGCGTAGATGCGATCCGCGCCGCCCCAGATGCCGATGATCAGATACATCGGGATCAGGCCAGCTTCGAACATGATATAGAAGAGGTAGAGATCCTGCGCCGTGAAGACGCCGATCATCAGCACCTCCATGAACAGGAACGCCGCCATATATTCGCCGACGCGCTTCTGGATCGCTTCCCAGCTTGCGCCGATACAGATCGGCATCAGAAACACGGTCAGCACGATGAGCATCAACGCGATGCCGTCGATCCCCAGCGACCAGGCGAACCGACTGAAGATGGGCGCATATTCATGGAACTGCCACTGCGCACCGGCGCTCGACTGATCGAAATTCATCCAGAGGACGATGCCGAGAACGAAATCGACCAGCGTCGCGATCAGCGCGATCCAGCGCGCGGCATTTGCGCCCGCGAACAGACAGGCGATGGCCCCCGCCATCGGCACTGCCATCATCAGGGAAAGGATGGGGAAGCCGTCCATTATCGTGTCATCGCCCAGGTTGCGGCAGCGGCGAGGCCGATCAGCATCACCAACGCGTAGGTGTAGAGGTAGCCGGATTGAAGCCGACGGGTCACTTTGTTGCCCTGCACGACAAGCGCGGCGAGGCCATTAGGGCCGAAGCGATCGATGAAGCCGACGTCACCGAACTTCCAGAAGAAGCGACCGATGGCGAAGGCGGGCCTGACGAACAGGAAGTGATACTGCTCGTCGAAATACCATTTGTTGAGCAGGAACTGATACAGCGCGCCAAAGGTCGCGACGAAGCGCTGCGGCCAGTCGGTATTCTTGAGGTAGGCGAGCCAAGCGATCAGCAAGCCGGTCAGCATGACCGTGAAGGGACCGAACTTGACCCAGGTCGGCACTTCATGCGCGGCATGCATCAGGTGGCTGTTGAAAGCGAGCGCGCCCTTCCAGAACTCGACGCCGCCTTCAGCCCCGATGAACTGGTCGTGGAAGACGAAGCCGGCGAACACCGCGCCCAGGCTCAGCACGATCAGCGGGACGAGCATGACAAGCGGACTTTCATGCGGATGATAGCCGCCGGTGCCGGTTGGCAGTGCATGTGCGTCGGCTTCATGGCCATGGACATTATGACCTGCATCTTCCTGAGCCGGGGCGTTGTCGTGCTCCGCGCCATGGCCGTGCGTTGCATGATCGTCATGTCCATGGCCATGCGCGTCGTGGATCGCATGCTGGATATGCTCGGAGGCTGCCCAGCGCGGCTTGCCAAAGAAGGTCAGGAACACCAATCGCCAGCTGTAGAAACTCGTGAGCAGGGCCGCGAAAACGCCAACGAAATAGGCGCCGATACCCGCGCCGCCAGACGCATAGGCCGCTTCGAGAATGCCGTCTTTCGAATAGAATCCCGCGAAACCCACGCCGACGAGCGGCAGGCCAACGCCGGTAATCGCGAGCGTCCCGAGCGTCATCGTCCAGAAGGTGATCGGAATCTCCTTCCGCAGCGCGCCATAGTAACGCATGTCCTGCTCATGGTGCATCGCGTGGATGACCGAGCCTGCGCCAAGGAACAGCAGCGCCTTGAAGAAGGCATGCGTGAAGAGGTGGAACATCGCCGCGCCATAGGCCCCAACACCGGCCGCGAAGAACATGTAGCCGAGCTGCGAACAGGTCGAATAGGCAATCACGCGCTTAATGTCGGTCTGTACCGTGCCGACCGTCGCCGCGAACAAGCAGGTTGCCGCGCCGATGAAAGTAACGAAGTGCAGCGCGGTGGGGGAGGTTTCGAACATCGGCGACAGGCGGCAAACCATGAACACGCCAGCAGTCACCATCGTCGCCGCATGGATCAGCGCCGAAACAGGGGTGGGGCCTTCCATCGCGTCCGGCAACCAGGTGTGCAGACCAAGCTGCGCCGACTTGCCCATCGCACCGACGAACAGCAGCAGGCAGAGCACCGTCATCGTGTCGAAACGATGGCCAAGGAAGCCGATGGTCGAGCCGGCCATGGAGGGCGCAGCCGCAAGTATCTCCGGGATCGAGATGGTGTTGAACACCAGATAGGTGCCAAAGATGCCGAGCATGAAGCCAAGATCGCCGACGCGGTTAACGACGAACGCCTTGATGGCGGCGGCATTGGCGCTCGGCTTGCGGAACCAGAAGCCTATGAGCAGGTAGGAGGCAAGACCAACGCCTTCCCAACCGAAGAACATCTGAAGCAGATTGTTTGCGGTCACGAGCATCAGCATCGCGAAGGTGAAGAGCGAGAGATAAGCGAAGAAGCGCGGCTGATCCGGCTCTTCCTCCATATATCCCCAACTGTAGAGGTGGACGAGGCTGGACACGCTGGTGATGACGACCAGCATGACCGCCGTCATCGTATCGACGCGCAGCGCCCACTGGGCGTCGAAGCTGCCCGATTGAATCCAGGTAAAGAGCGGCTGCACATAGGCTTCGCTATGGCCAGTCAGGAATCCGATGAAGATCGGCCAGCTCATGGCGCAGCTGGCGAACAGCGCGCCCGTGGTGACGATCTTCGCCGGCAGCTTGCCAAGGGCCTTGTTGCCAAGACCGGCGATGGCAGCAGCCAGCAGGGGGAGAAGGACGATAAGCTGGATCATGAAACGGCTCAGCCCTTCATCTGATTGATGTCATCGACGGCGATGGTGCCGCGACCACGGAAGTAGATGACGAGGATCGCGAGGCCGATGGCCGCTTCGCCCGCCGCCACGGTCAGGACGAACATGCTGAACACCTGACCCACAAGATCGCCGAGGAAAGCGCTGAACGCGACGAAGTTGATGTTCACGCTGAGCAGAATCAATTCGATCGCCATCAGGATGATGATCACGTTCTTGCGATTGATGAAGATGCCAAGCACCCCCATCACGAACAGGATGGCGCTGACCACCAGATAATGCTGAAG